>DAOMOI010000180.1:0-5065 GCA_035444225.1 Aquamicrobium sp.
TTGTTGTAGACGACCTCGATGTTCTCGACGGAAAGGATGGTGTCCGCGGCCATCGTCCCTATTCCTTGAGGCTGATCCAGTCGGAGACCGGCTTCATCTGCTTGGCGCCGGCGTCGTACTGGTAGATGCGGCCGACCGGCACGGTGTTGCCGGGGATCGAGATCGGCGTGCCGATGATGCCGCCGGTGTCGAAATCCTCGATCGAGTTCAGCGCCGCCTTCATGTTCTTTCCGGTCAGTTCCTGGCCGGCGTCGAGCGTGCGCTTGACCGCCTCGCTCATCAGCATGGCGGTGAGGAAGCCCTGCATGTAGCCGGTGGCCTGGTAGGTCGGGCGCATCTCGCGGATGCGCTTCAGCATCGGCGCCTCTTCCTCGTCATAGTAGTAGCGGTAGGGCATGACGCCCATGAAGCCGTCCGCCACCTCGCCGACGCTGTCCCAGATCGAGGAATCCATCGACCAGAACGTGCCCATGAACTTCGTCTCCAGCCCGAGCTGCTTGGCCTGGGTCATGAATTCCGGCAGGGGCGCAAGGATGTAGCCGTGGAAGATGGCGTAGTCGGGCCGCGCGCGGCGCAGCTTCAGCACCTCGGTCGAGACGTCGACCGCGCCGGGAGGCGTGATGATCTGCTCGACCACCTCGAGGCCGAGCTCCTTTGCCCGTGCCGTCGAGGATTCGATCGGGTCGCGGCCGAACTCGGTGTCGGAGTTGACGAAGGCCAGCTTCGCGCCCGGCTTCTCCTTGGCGATGTATTCGAGCAGGATCGAATACATCTCCGTGTAGTCCGGCCCGGCGATGAACTGGTTGGCGAAGTTCTCGGGGTCGTTGATCTCGGTGGCGAAGGAGGCGCCCGCCATCAGGATGTCGCCCCGGCGCTCCAGCTCGGGATTGATGGTGCGCGAGAACGCGGTCGAGTCGCCGTAATAGAGGTGGATGTTCTCGTTCTGACTGGTCAGCTTGTTGAACACCGCGACCGACTGGTCGACCTGATAGCCGGTGTCCTCATAGGCCAGCCTGACCTTGCGGCCGTCGATGCCGCCGTCCTCGTTGAGGATCTTCAGATAGTCCTGGATGCCGGCCTCGATGGCGACGCCGGCGAAGCCGAACACGCCGGTCAGCGGCAGCGAGCCGCCGAGCACGATCTCCTCGCCGTCCTGCGCGAAGGCGGGGGAGGCGGCCATCAATGCCGACGACGCCGCCAGCGCCATGAAAGTTCTCTTCGTCATGCCCAACATGTCTGCTCCTCCACGAACGGTTATTTTCTGAATGGCCAGAGATGAAAGAAGCGCCGGACCCTCTGGACGATCTCGGCTAGGCCCTGGGGCTCGAACACCAGGAACAGGATGATCAGCGCGCCGAAGACGACGGTGCGCACCGGCGACAGCAGCGTGCCGGCATTGTCGACGTAAGGGGAGACCGCCTCGACGCCGAAGCGCAGGATCTCCGGCACCAGCGTCATGAAGGTGGCGCCGATGATGCCGCCGAGGATCGACCCCATGCCGCCGACGATGACGGCGGCGAGGTAGAAGATCGACTCGACGAGGGTGAAGCTCTCCGGCCCGATCGAGCGGAAGAAATAGGCCCACATGCCGCCGGCGACGCCGGCGTAGAAGGACGAGATGGCGAAGGAGAGCAGCTTGTAGCGCAAAAGCGGGATGCCAAGCACCTCGGCCGAGATGTCGCGGTCGCGGATGGCGATAAAGGCGCGGCCGATGCGGGTGCGGAACAGGTTCGCCGCGCCCATGACCATCAGCGCCGCCACTGGCACCAGCACCCAGTAGAGCTGGAAATAGGTGGTCAGCTGCTTGCCGAAAAGGCTGGCGGGCGCGACGTTCATGCCGCGCGAGCCGCCCGTCACCGAGGTCCAGTTCAGGAACACGAAATGCAGGATCAGCGAGGCGCCGATGGTGGCGATGGCGAGGTAGAGGCCTTTCACCCGCAGGCTGGGCAGGCCGACGAACACGCCGACCGCCGCCGCCATCAGCCCACCGGCGAACAGGTTGATCAGGAACGAGGTGCCGAGGTTGCGGTCGAGCCAGGCCACGGTGTAGGCGCCGACCGCCATGAACGCGCCCTGGCCGAGGCTGACGAGTCCGGTATAGCCGGTCAGGATGTTCAGCCCGGTGGCGCTCGCCACATTGATGGAAACGAGGCAGGCGAGATAGAGCCAGTAGCTGTTGAGCACGAAGGGCGCGGCGACGAGACAGACGGCGAGGATGCCCATCCACGCCCATTGGGTGCGGGTCTGGATCAGGGCCGCGTCGGCGAAATAGGTCTCGTTGGCGGTTGCGATGCGCATGTCAGAGCCGCTCGATTTCTTTGGTGCCGAACAGGCCGTAGGGCCGGATCATCAGCATGAGGATGAGGATGCCGAAGGTGGAGACGAGCTTGTACTCGCCGCCGAGATAGGTGCCGGCCAGCGCCTCGACGAGGCCGATGGCGAGGCCCGCGACCAGCGCGCCGGCCACCGAATCCAACCCGCCGACGATGACGACGACCAGCGCCGACAGGCCGAACGCGCCCATGGTCGGCGCGATGCCGCCGATGGAGCCTAAAAGCACGCCGGCGCCGGCGGCCGCGCCGCAGCCGATGGTCCAGGCCAGCGAAAAGACGCCCGGCACGTTGATGCCGCAGGAATAGGCTGCGGCCTGATCGGTGGCGGTGGCGCGCAGCGCCACGCCGCCGCGCCAGAAGCGGAACAAGGCGAGGAAGACGGCGATGACCAGCGCCGCGACGACGAAGCTGATGGCGATCTTGCGCGAAACGTAGGCCTCGCCGATGAAGATCGGCGCGGAGCCCATGAAGTCGGGCAGGGTGCGCGGGTCGGTGCCCCAGACCAGCTCGACGATGCCGACGAGCACGGAACCGAGACCGACCGTGACCATGAACACCGAGATCGGGTTCTCGCCGAGCATGCGGCGGATGATGCCGCGCTCGACCAGCGCGCCGATCGCGGCGCCCCCGGCGATGGCCAGCGGGATGGCGAGCCACGGCGACAGGTTCATGCTGGCGGCGAAGGCGAAGAAGAGATAGCCGCCCATCATCAGGATCTCGCCGACGGCGAGGTTGATGACGCGGGTGGCCTTGTAGATCAGCACGAAGGCGAGCGCCGTCAGCGACAGGAGCGCGCCGGAACCGAGGCCGGCCAGCGAGACCTCGATGAAGAAAAGATAGTCGCTCATGCTGCTCCTGCCGTGTCCGCTTCGGCCGCCAGCCGCTTCATCAGCGCGGCCGGGTCGCCGCTGCCGAGATAGGCGGCCACCACCTGCGGATCTTCCTGCACGTCGCGCGGCAGGCCGCGGGCGATGACCTGGCCGAAATTCAGCACCACGACGTGGTCGGAAATGTCCATGACCATGCCCATGTCGTGCTCGACCATCAGGATCGTCGTGCCCCATTCCTCTTTCACGTCGAGGATGAAGCGGGCCATGTCCTCGGTCTCCTCGCGGTTCATGCCGGCGACCGGCTCGTCGAGCAGCAGGATGCGCGGGCGCATGGCGAGCGCGCGGGCGAGCTCGACGCGCTTCTGCAAGCCGTAGGAAAGGGCTGCGACCGGCATGTGGCGGATGTGGTTGATCTCGAGGAAGTCGATGATGTCGCGCTCGACCTCGGCGCGCAGCGCGATCTCCTCGCGCGCGGCGGGGCCGAAAAAGGCCAGCGCCTGAAGGAGGTTGGTGCTCATGTGGGCGTGGCGGCCGAGCTTGATGTTGTCGAGCACGGTCATGCCGCGGAAGAGCGCGATGTTCTGGAAGGTGCGGGCGAAGCCCATTTTCGCGCGCTCGGGCGGGTGGACGCGGGTGACGTCCTCGCCGTCGAGCAGGACGCGGCCGTGCTGCGGCTTGTAGAAGCCGGATATGCAGTTGAACATCGAGGTCTTGCCGGCGCCGTTCGGGCCGATCAGCGCCGTGATCGAGCCGGGCTCGACGGAAAAGGAGACGTCGTTGATCGCCTTCAGCCCGCCGAAGGACAGCGACAGGCCCTCGACGTCGAGGCGCGCCGGCTTCAATGCCTCCGTCATCGGCGCACGCCCCGCGCTGCGGTTGTTGCGACCCGCTTCCTCATGCTTCCCCCATCCGCCCTGCCGGCCTCATCTGAACAACCGCGCGATCATGTCCTGGTCCAGACCGCGCTCGACCGGCTCGTCGATGCTGTGGCCGGTCCGCTCGAAACCTTTCTTCCAGTCGGTCACATGGCGGCGCATCCACAGGCGCGCGCGCGGCAGGTCGCGCTCGCGGATCGCGGCGACCAGCTCGCGATGGGCGTCGACCATGCGCCGCGCACCCTCCGGCACCTTGCGGCAGATCATTTCCGATGTCGGGAAGAACAGCGCCGCCGCCGGCTCGCGCGCCAGTTCCAGCACCCGGTTGTGGGAGGCGCGCGCGATCAGCGCGTGAAACTGCGTGTCGGTCTCGGCCAGAAGGAGCGGGTCGGCGAGCGCGGCTTCGGATTCGCGCAGGTTCCCGTCGAGCGCGTCGAGGTCGTCGTCGGTGGCGTTGGCGACCGCGCCCTCGACCGCGCCCAGCTCCAGCGCCATCGCCGTCTCGCACAGCTCGCGGAACGTGACCTCGCTGATGACCAGCGCGCGGCTCATGCGGCTGGAAAGGTTGCGGTAATGCGGGGTGCAGACGAAGAGCTTGCGCGCGGCCTCGCGCCGCACCAGCCCGCTCTGCTCGAGGACGCGGATGCCCTCGCGCACGGTCGAGCGGTTGACGCCGAACTGGCGCACCAGCGCCGCCTCGGTGCCGATCTCGTCGCCCGGCTTCAGGCGGCCGGAGGCGATCTCGCGCTCGATGGCCTCGGCCACCATCTCGTAGGCCGAGGGAGCCCTGATCGGCTCGAAGCGACTCACCGCGCTGTCGGTCATCATCCCCCGCTGCTGCTCCCCGCGGGTCTTTGCCCGCTTGTCGGACAAAGTTAGCATCCGGAATGCGCAGGTCAAGCAGGAAAGCGGCGAAAGGCGGGGGATTGATCCGTCGGGAATTTCTGGTGAGCCGGGTGGGGATCGAACCCACGACCACATGATTAAAAGTCACGTGCTCTACCGCTGAGCTACCGGCCCATCCTGT
>DAOMOI010000181.1:0-2831 GCA_035444225.1 Aquamicrobium sp.
CGCCGGGAAAGCCGGCGATGATGATCAGCATGGCGTTGCGGAAGACGTGGCCGTAAAGCACCTGCCGCTCGGACAGGCCCTTGGCGCGGGCCGTCACCACATATTGTTTGCGGATCTCGTCGAGAAACGAGTTCTTGGTCAGAAGCGTGGTCGTGGCGAAGGCCGACAGCACCATGGCGGTGAGCGGCAGCGTCAGGTGCCAGAAATAGTCGAGGATGCGCTGCGGCCACGACAATTCGTGCCAGTTCTCCGAGGTCAGCCCGCGTAAGGGAAACCAGTCGAGGAACGAGCCGCCGGCGAACAGCACCATCAGCAGGATGGCGAACAGGAAGCCCGGAATGGCATAGCCGACGATGACGATGCCGGACGTCCACACGTCGAAGGCCGAGCCGTCCTTGACGGCCTTGCGGATGCCGAGCGGGATCGAGATCGCGTAGGAGATCAGCGTGATCCACAGGCCGAGCGAGACCGACACCGGCATCTTTTCCAGGATCAGGTCGACCACGCTGATGTCGCGAAAGAAGCTCTCGCCGAAATCGAAGCGCATATAGTCCCAGATCATGGTGAAGAAGCGTTCGAGCGGCGGCTTGTCGAAGCCGAACTGCTGTTCGAGCTTGGCGATGAAGGCGGGGTCGAGCCCCTGCGCGCCGCGATACTTGAAGTCGCCGCCCTGGTCGAAGCCGCCGCCCATGTCGCCGCCGCCGCCGGAAATGCGGTCCATCGAGCCGCCTTCGCCGGCCATGCGCGCCAGCACCTGCTCGACCGGGCCGCCCGGCGCGAACTGGATGACGGTGAACGAGATCGCCATGATGCCGAACAGCGTCGGGATCATCAGAAGCAGGCGGCGAAGGATATAGGCGCCCATCAGGCGGCCCCGTTCCCGGCCCGGGTCGGAATCAAGGTCGAAATGATGTCAGGCTCTGCCAATCGCTCTTGCCTTGTCCTCGTCGCGCCACCACAGGGATTCGACCGGGAAGCCGTAATCGGGCTTCGGCTCCTTGAAGCCGAACATGTCCCAGTAGGCGGCCTTGTGATTCGCCGCATGATAACTTGGAATCCAGTCGCCGCGCGCGCGCAAGACCCTGTCGAGCGCCCTGAGCGCGATCGTCAGCTCCTCGACGCTGTCGGCGCCGCCCGCGATCTCGACCAGCGCGTCGACCGCCTCGTCCTTCGTGCCGGGATAGTTGCGCGAGGAGGGCATGTCGGCCGCGCGCGAGTGGAACAGGTTGATCAGCGAATCGCGGCCGGGCAGCGCCTCGAAGGACAGCGCCATCAGCACCACGTCGAAGTCGAAATCGCGCTGGCGAGCCTGGTACTGGGTGGCGTCGACCATGCGGATCGAGGCATCGACGCCGATCGCCTGCAAGTTCTCGACGAAGGGCGTGACGACGCGGGCGAGGCCCTCCTCCTGAACCAGGAACTCGACGGCCAGCCGCTCGCCCTTCTCGTTGACGAGCTGACGCCCGCGCGGCGTCCAGCCGGCGTCGGCGAGCAGCCGGCGCGCCTCCTGAAGTGCCGTGCGGTTGCGGCTTCCGCCCTCGCTGGCGGGAAAGGTGAAGACCTCGCCGAACACCTCGTCTGGCACCTTCCCGCGGAAACGTTCCAGCAGCGCCAGTTCTTCCGGCGAAGGCGCGCCTTGCGCCTTGAACTCCGACTTCTCGAACACCGAGTTCGAGCGGTCGTAGGCGCCGTAGAACAGGGTGCGGTTGGTCCATTCGAAGTCGAAGCAAAGACCGATGGCGCGGCGCACGCGCGCGTCCTGGAAGCGGGCGCGGCGCAGGTTCACCGCCCATGCCTGCATCGACGGGCGCTTTTCGCCGGGGAACTCGCGCTTGATCACCTTGCCTTCGCGCAGCGCCGGGAAGTCGTATTCGGTCGCCCAGACGCGCGAGGTGAACTCCTGCCGGAAATGGATGTCGCCCTTCTTGAACGCCTCGAATGCCGCCTGCCGGTCGCGGAAGAACTCGATGCGCAGCTTCTGGAAATGGTTCAGCCCGCGATTGACGGCCAGCTCCGCGCCCCAATAGTCGGCGACGCGCTCATATTCGATGGTCTGGCCGGCGACGACGCGCCCGACCCGGTAGGGGCCGGAGCCGAGCGGTGCCTTCAGCTGCGAGGCGTCGAAGGGATTCTCGGCAAAATAGGCTTTCGAAAGGATCGGATAGCCGGCGACGGAAAAGATCGTGCGCGGCGACTGCCGGCCGGAGAATGTCAGCCGCAGCGTGCGCTCGTCCTCGGCCACCGCCTCGATCATCTCGGACAAGGGCAGCATCAGCGACGGGTGCCCGTCTTCCTTGAACAGGGTGAAGGTGAAGGCGGCGTCATGCGCCGTCAGGGCCGAGCCGTCATGGAAGCGCGCTTCCGGCCTGAGACGGAAGGTGAAGCTGTTGCGGTCGGCCGAGATGGCGACGCTCTCCGCCACCAGCCCGTAGGACGAGCCCGGCTCGTCGAGCGCGCCGGTGAACAGCGAATCGAAGCACATCTCCATGCGCGGCGGCGCGTCGCCGCGGCCGACGAAGGTATTGAGCGTGTTGAAGGTCAGCACCGACTGGTTGAACAGCCAGTTCGGCACCGAGAAGTTGAAGGTGCCGCCTTGGGGGACATCGACGCTGGCATAGTCGAAATGGGTGAAATCGGGGCCGTATTTCAGCTCGCCGAAGGGCGAGATGCCGTGAAGCGGCGTCTCCGTCGCCAGCCGCGCCAATGCCTGCTCGGGCAGGAACTGCGCGGCGAAGGACGCGCCGGCCAGTGCGACGAAGCCGCGCCGGGTCAAAACTCCGTCCGCCCTCATTGCGCGCATCCGGCGATGACGCGCCGCCCCCCCCCCCCCC
>DAOMOI010000181.1:2886-5064 GCA_035444225.1 Aquamicrobium sp.
GTCCCGCCTCTCCCCGTTCACGGGGAGAGGATGCCGGCAGGCAGGCGAGGGGCGGCGCGAACGAGGGGAATAAAGAACCGACTGTCTCATTCCCCCTCCTCCTCCTCGATGCTGCGCTCGATCACCTTCTCGCGCTCGGGCAGCACCCACCACGACATCACGTCGATGCCGCTGTAGCGCGGCTGCTCCTCCGGGATGCCGAACTTGTTCCAGTAGGCATAGCGCAGCGTCGGCTGGAAATATTGCGGCACGGTGTAGTAGTTCCACAACAGCACCCGGTCGAGCGCGCGCACGGTGGCGACGAGGTCGTCGCGGTCCTTGGCGAAGATGATCCGGTCGATCAGCGCGTCGACTGTCGCGTCCTTGATGCCGGGGATGTTGCTCGAGCCGGGCGTGTCCGCCGCCTGCGTGCTCCAGTAGCCGCGCTGCTCGTTGCCGGGCGATTCGGACTGGGGGAAGCGCGCGGTGACGGCGTCGAAGTCGAACGACTGGTAGCGCTGGATATATTGCGTCGTGTCGATGATGCGCAAGCTGGCGTCGATGCCGAGCCGCCGCAGATTGGCGATGTAGCCGCCGGCGATGATCTCGTCGGTGGGCGACCGGCCGAGGAACTCGATGCGGAACGGCTCGCCCTGCTCGTTGACCATGACGGTCGGGTCCGGGTTGGTCACCAGGCCGAAGAAGCCGAGGATGCGCCGCCACAGGCCGGGCTGGGGCGGACGCTTCCAGCCCGCTTCTCCAAGCAGGCGCACGGCCTCGCGCAGATGCGTGCGCGCCGCCTGCGGCGTGTCGAAGACGGGCAGCCTGAATTCTTCGGTGAACAGCTCCGGCGGCAGGTGATCGCGGTACTCCTCGAGAATCTCCAGCTCGCGGCCCTGCGGAAGGCCGCTCGACGCCAGCTCCGAACGCTCGAAATAGCTCGAGAACCGCTCGTTCAGGCCGAAGAACTGGAGGCGGTTCTGTTCCTCGAAATTATAGGCCAGCGTCAGCGCGCGGCGCACGCGGCGGTCCTGAAAGCGCGGCTCGCGCAGGTTGAAGGCGAAGGCCTGCAGGTGCTGGACGCCGGTGGAGACGAATTCGCGCTTCACCACGTCGCCGCGCTCGAAGGCGGGGAAGTTGTACTCGCTGGCCCAGCGCCGCGTGCTCAGTTCCTGCCGCACGTCCTCGACCCCGCCCTTGGTGAAGGCCTGCCATTCGGCGTTGTCGTCCTGGAAATAGATGTAGCGCAGGCGGTCGAAATTGTTGCGCCCGACATTGACCGGGAGGCTCGCGGCCCAATAGTCCTCGACCCGCTCCCAGACGATCGTTTCGCCGGGCCGGAACGAGGCGATCCGGTAGGGGCCGCCGCCGAGCGGCGGCTCCAGCGTCGGGTTCTCGATGTTGCGCTGGCGGCCGCGCGCGTCCGTGCCCTCCCACCAGTGCTTCGGCAGAACGGCGAGATCGCCCATGATGTGCGGCAGCTCGCGATTGCCGGTCTCGGAGAAGCGGAACTCGACCTCGCGTTCGGATAGCGCCACCGCCTCCGTCACGTTAGCGTAATAGCGGTTGTAGTCGGGGCTGATCTCCTTGAGCACGTTGAACGACCAGACGACGTCCTCGGCCGTGATCGGCTTGCCGTCGTGCCAGCGCGCATCGGCGTCGATGCGGTAGGTGGCCGAGGAGTAGTCCGGTGGGTACCTGAACGCTTCCGCGATCAGGGGATGGCTGGTGCCGGCCTCGTCGGTCGACTGCTGCATCAGCGTGTCCCACAACAGGCCGCCGAACTGGGTGAGGCCCATCACCGGCGTGCCGCGGACGATGAAGGGGTTGAAGCTGTCGAAGGTGCCGAAGGTGGCGGAATTGAGCGTGCCGCCCTTGGGCGCGTCGGGGTTCACGTAGGGATAGCGGGTGAATTCCTCCGCCGGATCGGTTCGGATCAGCGACGAGGTCGTGCGCCACTCCTGGGCGGCCGCCGACGCGACGCCGAACATGGCAAGCGCCGCCACGGCCACCATACGCAGACCCGAAACCGTCATTATCACCCTCATTACCGATTCATCGCCCGAACCGGCCTAGACTAGCCTGCGCCGCGCGAATGAAAACCGCCCGGCACGGGAATAGTGCGCCATCCGCCGGCCGAAAATGAAAAAGCCGGGCAAAACCCGGCTTTTTCATGGTCTGGTACGGGATCGGCGAGAT
>DAOMOI010000182.1:0-5059 GCA_035444225.1 Aquamicrobium sp.
CTGGAGCCCGAGCTGGTCGAGGGGCTGCGCACGCTCGGCCTCGAACGGATCGGCGAGTTGATGGACCGGCCGCGCGCGCCGCTGGCGCTGCGCTTCGGGCCGATGCCTGCCTTGCGCCTCGACCAGGCGCTGGGCGCGGTGGCCGAGCCGGTCGATCCGGTGCGTAGCCCCGACCCGGTCGAGGCCCGCCGCGTCTTCGGCGAGCCGATCGCGGCGGCGGAAACCATCGCCCGCAATATCGGCAAGCTCGTCGCGGCGCTGTGCGCCGGGCTTGCGCAAAGGGGGCTGGGCGCGCGCCGCCTCGACCTCGTGTTCCAGCGCGTCGACGGCACGCCCCAGAACGTGCGCGTCGGCACCGCGCGGCCGGTCCGCGACCCCGCGCGGCTGACGCGGCTGTTGTGCGAGAAGATCGACACGGTCGATCCCGGCCACGGCATCGAGGTCATGACGCTGACCGCGATCGTTGCCGAGCCGCTGGCCGCAAGCCAGACCGTCTCGCCGCTCGCGGAGGAGACGGAACCCGACATTTCCGGCCTGATCGACGTGCTCGCCAACCGGGTCGGCGCCCACCGGCTCTATCGTTTCGCCCCGGTCGCCAGCGAGGTGCCCGAACGCTCGGTCGCGCGCGTGCCGCCGCTCGCCCCGGCAGCGGATGACGGGGCAAGCGGCTGGCGGGCCGACTGGCCGCGCCCGCCGCGCCTTCTCAGCCCGCCCGAGCCGATCGAGACCATGGCGCTGCTTCCCGATCATCCGCCGGTCTGGTTCGCCTGGCGCGGCGTGCGCCGACGGGTGCGCCGCGCCGACGGGCCGGAGCGCATCCACGCCGAATGGTGGAAGCGCGACGCCGAATTGACCGCCGTACGCGATTATTTCCGCGTCGAGGACGAGGCCGGCGGTCGCTACTGGATCTATCGCGCCGGCGACGGCGAGCATGCCGAGACCGGCTCGCAACGCTGGTTCCTGCACGGGATCTTCGCATGAACGGGCAGAACTATAGCGGACAGGGCTACGCCGAGCTGCAGGTCGCGTCGCATTTCTCGTTCCTGCGCGGCGCCTCGTCCTGCGAGGAGCTGTTCGCGCAGGCGCACGAACTCGGCATCGAGGCGCTCGGCATTGCCGACCGCAACTCGCTCGCCGGCATCGTGCGCGCGCATGAGGCGGCGCGGGAGACCGGCGTCCGCCTCGTCGTCGGCTGCCGGCTCGACCTCGCCGACGGCATGTCCGTTCTCGTCTACCCCACCGACCGCGCCGCCTATGGCCGGCTGTGCCGCCTGCTCTCGCTCGGCAAGAAGCGCGCCGGCAAGGCGAAGTGCCATCTCGAATGGCCCGACCTCGCCGCCCATGGCGAGGGCCTGCTCGCGGTGCTGGTGCCGGACGAGGCCGACGACACCTGCGCAATGCGGCTTCGCCGCCTCTATGACGCCTTCGGCGATCGCGCCTATATGGCGCTGACGCTGCGCCGGCGCCCCAACGACGGCTTACGCCTGTGGCAGCTTTCGAATATGGCGGTTGCGGCCGGGGTGGCGACGGTCGCCACCAACGACGTGCTGTTCCACGCGCCGGAGCGGCGCATCCTGCAGGATGTCGTCACCGCGATCCGCCACAACGTCACCATCGACGATCTCGGCTTCCGGCGCGAGCGCCATGCCGACCGCTACCTGAAGCCGCCGGGCGAGATGCACCGGCTGTTCGCCCGCCATGCGGAAGCGGTCGCGCGCACGCTGGAGATCGTGCATCGCTGTCCGTTCTCGCTCGACGAGCTGAAGTACCAGTACCCGGAAGAAAAGCTCCACCCCGATCTGACGCCACAGCAGACGCTGGAAAAGCTGACATGGGAAGGCGCGGCCAGCCGCTATCCCAAAGGCGTGCCGGGCAAGGTGCGCGGCGCGCTGGAGCATGAATTGAGGCTGATCGCGAAGCTGGAATACGCGCCCTATTTCCTGACGGTGAACGCGATCGTCAGTTTTGCGCGCTCTGAAGGGATCCTGTGTCAGGGCAGGGGCTCGGCGGCCAATTCGGCCGTCTGTTACGTTCTCGGCATCACCAGCATCGACCCGGACCAGAACGACCTGCTGTTCGAGCGTTTCGTCGCCGCGGAGCGGCAAGAGCCGCCGGACATCGACGTCGATTTCGAGCATCAGCGCCGCGAGGAGGTGATCCAGTGGGTCTACGACACCTATGGCCGCGACCGCGCCGCGCTCTGCGCCACGGTCATCCGCTATCGCTCGAAGGGCGCGATCCGCGATGTCGGCAAGGCGCTCGGCCTGCCCGAGGACATGACCAGGAGCCTGTCGTCGCAGGTGCGGGGCTGGGCGGACGAGATCGGGACCGAGCACGCCCGCGACCTGAACTTCGACATCGCCGACCGCCGGCTGCGCCTGACGCTGGAGCTTGCACGCGAGCTTACCGGCACGCCGCGCCACCTGTCCCAGCATCCCGGCGGCTTCGTACTGACCCGCGACCGGCTCGACGAGCTGGTGCCGATCGAGCCGGCGGCGATGGACGACCGCCAGGTCATCGAATGGGACAAGGACGACGTCGAGGCGATGAAGATGATGAAGGTCGACGTGCTGGCGCTCGGCATGCTGTCGTGCATGCGCCGCGCCTTCGATCTTCTGGCCGAGCACAAGGGGGAGAAGCTCGACCTTTCCACCATCGACCAGAAAGATGACCTCACCTACGACATGATCTGCAAGGCCGACACGCTCGGCACGTTCCAGATCGAGAGCAGAGCGCAGATGTCGATGCTGCCGCGGCTGAAGCCCCGCAATTATTACGACCTCGTCGTGCAGGTCGCCATCGTCCGCCCCGGCCCGATCCAGGGCGAGATGGTCCATCCCTACCTTCAACGGCGCGACAACCCGGAGCTGGTCGATTATCCCTCGCCGGCCTTGAAGAACGTGCTCGGCAAGACGCTCGGCGTGCCCTTGTTCCAGGAACAGGCGATGCGCGTGGCCATCGAATGCGCCGGCTTCACGCCCGGCGAGGCCGACCGGCTGCGCCGCGCCATGGCCACCTTCAAGAACACCGGCACCATTTCCAGCTTCGGCCGCAAGCTGATCGACGGCATGAAGGCCAATGGCTATGACGAGGCATTCGCCATGCAGATCTTCCGCCAGCTCGAAGGCTTCGGCTCCTATGGCTTTCCCGAAAGCCACGCCGCCTCCTTCGCGCTGATCGCCTATGCCTCGGCATGGGTGAAATGCCACCACCCGGACGTGTTCTGCTGCGCGCTGCTCAATGCCCAGCCCATGGGCTTCTACGCCCCGGCGCAGATCGTGCGCGATGCGCGCGAACATGACGTCGAGGTGCGGCCGGTCTGCGTCAACGCCTCGGCCTGGGACTGCACGCTGGAGCCGACGGGCGGGCGCTTTCTTGCGGTGCGGCTCGGCCTGCGCATGGTCAAGGGGCTGTCCGGGGCCGATGCCGGCAGCCTCGTCGACCGCCGGGAGAACCGGCCCTATCGCTCGATCGACGATCTGTGGCGGCGCGCCGGCCTGCCTTCGGCGGTCCTCGTCAGGCTGGCCGAGGCGGACGCCTTCCGCCCTGCCTTCGGCCTTGCCCGGCGCGAGGCGCTGTGGGCGATCCGGCCGCTGCGCGCCGCGCCGCTGCCGCTCTTCGCGGCCGCCGCCGCGCGCGAGCAGGTCGAGCCGGCGGTGGCGCTCCGGCCGATGACGGAGGGCGGCGAGGTGGTGAAGGACTACGGCCATGTCGGGCTGACGCTGCGCCGGCATCCGGTGTCCTTCCTGCGCCGCGATCTGGCACGGCGCGGCATCGCCACCTGCGCCGAAGCCGTTCGTGCGCCCGACCGCGCCCGCGTCGCCCTCGCCGGCCTCGTCCTCGTGCGCCAGCGGCCGGGCTCGGCCAAGGGCGTCATGTTCATGACCATCGAGGACGAGACCGGCATCGCCAATGTCGTGGTCTGGCAGCGCGTGTTCCGGCGCTTCCGCCGCGCCGTGCTCGGCACCGGCATGGTCGGCGTGCGCGGCCGGGTCCAGCGCGCGGGCGAAGTCGTCCACATCGTGGCATACGACCTGATCGACCTGTCGGCCGATCTCGCCAGCGTCGGCGCGCGCGAAGCGGAAGCGGAGCAGGACGGCATCAGGATCAGGGCGCGGGATTTCCGATAGGCACGCCCCGCCCCGCTGCTCTATCCTTGCGCCCGCGCCGCATTTCGCCACGACCTGATCGACCTGTCGGCCGATCTCGCCAGCGTCGGCGCGCGCGAAGTGGAAGCGGAGCAGGACGGCATCAGGATCAGGGCGCGGGATTTCCGGTAGGCACGCCCCGCACCGCCGCTCTATCCTTGCGCCCGCGCCGCATTTCGCCCCGACCTGATCGGCCTGCTGGCCGACCTCGCTGGCATCGGCGCGCGCGAGGCCGATGGACAGGAGGGCCGGGACGGCGGCTCCGGCGCGGGATTTCCTGTAGGCACGTCCCGCCCCGCTGCTCTATCCTCCCGCCCGCGTGGCCGTGCGCGGGATCGGCCGGCGATCGAATCGAGAAGGAGACGCCGATGCTTTCCCTGTTCCGTCCCCTGTCCCGCCGGGCCGTCCTGTTGGCGGCGACGACGCTGCTTGCCGTCTCCGCCGCCGCCTTCGAGGCCCCCCAATCCGAATCGCCCTTGCCCGAGGCGACCACGGCGCTTGCGGACCGCGTTTCCGTCACCGCGCGCGAGTTCATGGTCGTCAGCGCCCACCCGCTGGCGAGCCGGGCCGGCTATGCCGTGCTTCAAGCCGGCGGCACGGCGGCCGACGCGGCGGTGGCGGTGCAGGCCATGCTCGGCCTGGTCGAGCCGCAAAGCTCCGGCCTCGGCGGCGGCGGCTTCGCGGTTCATTGGGACGCGGCGCTGGGCGAATTGACCACCTTCGACGCGCGCGAGACCGCGCCGCTCGCCGCCGGTCCCGACTACTGGCTCGACGGCGACGGCCGGCCGGTTGCCGTCGATACGGTGGTGGTGTCGACCCAGCACGCGCCCGACATCAGCGAAGGTACCCTGCGCGAAGCCGTCATCGAGCAGATCATCAAGCCTGTGCTGCCGCCGGAGTGGCTGAACGAC
>DAOMOI010000183.1:0-5038 GCA_035444225.1 Aquamicrobium sp.
TCGGCGCGCTCGCCCACGGCATCGGCACCTCAGAGGTGGAGCATGTGCTCGCCACCCAGACGCTGATCCAGAAGAAGGCGAAGAACATGCTGGTGCGCGTCGACGGGCAACTGCCCGCGGGCGTCACCGCCAAGGACATCATCCTCGCCATCATCGGCGAGATCGGCACCGCCGGCGGCACCGGCTACGTCATCGAATATGCCGGCGAGGCGATCCGCGCGCTGTCGATGGAAGGCCGCATGACCATCTGCAACATGTCGATCGAAGGCGGCGCCCGCGCCGGCCTGATCGCGCCGGACGAGACCACCTTTGCCTATGTCAGGGACAAGCCGCGCGCGCCGAAGGGCGAGGCATGGGACCGCGCCGTCGAATACTGGAGGTCGCTGCGCTCGGACGAGGGCGCGCATTTCGACAAGGTCGTGGTGCTCGACGCCGCCTCGCTGCCGCCCATCGTCACCTGGGGTTCCTCGCCCGAGGACGTCGCCGCCGTCACCGGCGTCGTGCCGAACCCGGACGAGATCGAGGACGAGAACAAGCGCAACTCCAAGAAGCGCGCGCTCGACTATATGGGCCTGACCCCCGGCACGAAGATGACCGACATCGCCATCGACCGCGTCTTCATCGGCTCCTGCACCAACGGCCGCATCGAGGACCTGCGCGCCGCCGCCAAGGTCATCGAGGGCCGCAAGGTCGCGCCGACCGTCAACGCCATGGTGGTGCCGGGCTCGGGGCTGGTCAAGGAACAGGCCGAGGCCGAGGGTCTGGACCGCATCTTCATCGAGGCCGGCTTCGACTGGCGCGAGCCGGGCTGCTCGATGTGCCTGGCCATGAACGACGACCGCCTGAGCCCCTACGAGCGCTGCGCCTCGACCTCGAACCGCAATTTCGAGGGCCGGCAGGGCTTCAAGGGCCGCACCCATCTCGTCTCGCCGGCCATGGCGGCGGCGGCCGCGATCGCCGGCCGTTTCGTCGATATCCGCGCCTGGCGCTGAGGATCACCCGTTTCCTGGCCGGCCGCCCCCCGGTCCGGAGCGCTTCTGCGAGAGATACGCCTACGTCGCGTTAACCGGATTTTCGCGCCTCCACGCCAAGATGCCGCCCTCTTTGGGGAGCGGGCTCGCGTGTAGGTAGGAAGTATGAGCGGCGCGGGTTTCATCCTGGTCATCAATATTGCGGTCGCCGGGCTGTTCTGCGCCAGCTTCCTGGTGATCGCGGCACTCGACCGCCGTTGCCTTTCCGCCCGCTGGTTCGCCGGCGGCTATGCCGTCGGCATGGCCTATCCCGCGCTCGAGGCCGCGCTGCCGGTCTTTCCCCATCCGGGGCTGGTCTTCCTCGGCCACCAGACATTCGCCGGCGCGCTGCTGCTGCTCAACATCGGCCTTGCCCGCCGCTACGAGGCGGTGCCGCCGCGCCTGCTGCTGGGCGCTGCGGCCATGGCCTCGCTCGTCGCCGGGATCGTGCTGGTGGACCTGCCGCGCGCCTCGTTCCTGCGCAATTTCCTCTATCAGGGGCCGCTGTTCCTGATGCAGGCGATCGGGCTCTACATCGTGCTGCGCGCCTCGGCGACGCGACCCGTCGGCCGGGGCATGATCGACACGCTGCTCGCCTTCTTCCTCGGCTTCAGCGCGCTGCACTTCCTGGCGAAGCCCTTCATCGCCGTCATGCTCGGCACCGGCGGCTCGCCGGGGGAATATCTGTCGACCACCTATGCGATGATCTCGCAGACGATGGGCGCAGTCGTCGCCATCGCCACGGCGCTGATCCTGCTGGCGGCGCTGATCCTCGACATGGTCAAGGCCATCACCGCCCGCTCGGAGACCGATTCGCTGTCGGGCCTGCTGAACCGCCGGGGCTTCGAGGACCGGCTCGCCGACATCGTCGGGCGGCTGCCGCGCGACGGCGTGCCGGTCTCGCCCGTCATCTGCGACCTCGATCATTTCAAGGCGGTCAACGATACCTGGGGCCACGCGGCCGGCGACCGGGTAATCGCGGCGTTCTCGGCCACGCTTCGCGAAAGCGCGGCCGGCCACCACGTCGTCGGCCGCATCGGCGGCGAGGAGTTCGCGGCCCTCTTGCCGGGCTTCAACCTGCCCGCGGCGCGCCTCTTCGCCGAAAGCGTGCGCATGGCCTTCGCCGGCCGCGCCATCGAAGGCTTCCCCGAAGGCGAGAGCTTCACCGCCAGCTTCGGCGTTGCCGAGATCGCGCCGGGGGAAACCGCCGCCTCGCTGCTGCTGCGGGCCGACCTCGCCCTCTACGAAGCCAAGCGCGCCGGGCGCGATTGCGTGCGGCTCGGCGCCGATGCCGACGGGGAAAGGCGCGGGACCACGGCGATCGACCGCCGGGGCGCCTGACCGGGATCCGACCTCAGCGGCAGACCAGCGGCGCCTGCGGCACCACGCCCTGCTCCAGCCCGTACATGTGGCTGCGGCCCTGCCAGCGATGGGGCGGCCGCCAGCAGCGGCGCGGCGCGCGCTCGAACGCGGCCGATTCCGGCTCGTAATAGGAGCCGGTGAGCTGGTAGCCGCGCGCGGCGTGGCCCATGCCGACGATGATGCGCTTGTAGCCGGCGGGGCTGTGGATCACCAGATTGCCGAAACTGTCGGCATGAACGCGGTCGCCCGTCCATTCGGTGGCGTGGACGGGGCCAGTGCCGAGGATGACCGCGACGGCCATGGCGGCGACGCCGGAAAACAAGGACCCGGAAAACATGGACCGGGAGAACATGGACATGACGCTTGCTCCTTTCATCGGGGGATGAATCCCGTCCGTCCCGATGGCGGAGTTTAATCGCTTATTAACCTTTGTTAATAGCCGTCGCACGTGATTGCCGCGCCGCTTCGCATTATATGGTTAACGCGCGGCCCACGCCGCGCAAGCACCGTCGAAAGGAAGGACCATGGCTGCCCAGACCGAGAACGGCCCCGAGATCGACATCGCCCTGCTGCGCCTGAAGGACGCGCGCGAGCTGGCTCCCCTGCTCGCCGCCTATGTCCAGGCGCTGAAGCGCGGCGCGCCGCGGCAACCGGACGAGTTCTACGCCGAGAGCCTGCTTCAGGACCGCACCTGCGAGATCATCGGCGCGCGGCTCGACGGCGGCCTCGTCGGCTTCGCCATCTTCACCGACCTGCCCGATCCCATCACCGGGTTGCGCTGCGGCCAGGTCGATCACCTCTATGTTCACCACGACCATCGCAGCAAGGGCATCGGCAAGGCGCTGGTGGACCTGCTCGCCGACCAGGCCGAGGAGCGGGCGTGGTCGCGGCTCATCCTCAACGCGCCGCGCCAGCCCGAGGACGGCCGCCGCCTCTACGAGCAGATCGCCGCCCCGGCCGACTGGACCTCCTACGTCGTCCGTTTCGAGCCCGACTGATCGCGCTCGAACACGGCCGCCCCGCCGTTGATCTTTCGCCACGATTGGCGCTAAGTCTCGCGCCCATGATCGCGAATCCACAACCGGGCCGCCTCGCTGCCGGCATCCTCCTTGCCGTCGGGTTGGTTCCGGGGCTCTGCGCCTGCGTGGCCGACGGCGGCTCTGGCCCGGGCGCGCTCCAGATCATCGAGAGCGGGCCGGGGCAGCCGCGCCTCGCCACCTACGATTGCGGCCAGGACGGCGCCATCACGGTGGAGGCGATGCAGAACGCGGTGCGGCTGGTCGAGGCGGAAGGATCGAGCTACGACCTGCCGGCCTCGCCGCCGACCCAGGCCAGCCGCTTCGGCGAGGGCAATGTCGCGCTCGTCGTCGAGGGCGGCGAGGCGCTATGGATGAAGGCGGGGCGCGAGCCGGTCACCTGCACGCGCTGATTCGGCCGCCTCGATCCTCCCTCGATCCGCCTCGACCGCCTTCAACCGATTGAAGCGACACCCGGCTTTCCGTCAATTTCATAAATTCCGCTAAACGGGCGGCGCAACGTGGTTTTCCGGCTTTGACGCGGCGAAAAATCCGCATTAGAAAGCGGCAGCCATAGGCTTGCTCCGGGAACCGCACTCTTCTTTTCACAAGGCTCCGGGACTGAAAGCCGCGAGATTGGGGGAGCCATGAGCAAATCCGCAGCCACCCATGCCAGACCGCGCGCGCGGCCGCTTTCGCCGCACCTGCAGGTTTACCGGCTGATCCCGACGATGGCGATGTCGATCATCCATCGCATCACCGGGGCCGCGCTCTATTTCGGCACCCTGCTCGTCGCCGCCTGGCTGATCGCCGCCGCGATCTCGCAGGAGTGCTTCGAGGCGGTAGCTTGGGTCTATGGCTCGTGGATCGGCCTGCTCGTGCTGTTCGGCTACACCTGGGCGCTGATCCATCACCTGGTCGGCGGCATCCGCCATCTGGTCTGGGACACCGGCGCCGGCTTCGACAAGCATCTTTCGACCAAGGTGGCGAGGGCGATGCCCTTCGTCTCCGTCGCCCTGACCGTCCTGGTCTGGATCGTCGGCTACATGGTGCGGGGGGCCTGACCATGAACGATTTCCGCACTCCCACGTCGCGCGTGCGCGGCCTCGGTTCCGCCAAGGAAGGCACCGGCCATTTCTGGCATCAGCGCATGACGGCGGTGGCGCTCGTCCCGCTCACTTTGTTCTTCGTCGGGCTGCTCGTCGCGCTGAGCGACGCATCCTATGCGCAGGTGCGCGCCACGCTCGCCAATCCCTTCGTGGCCGTGGTGATGGGGCTGATGCTGCTCGCCGGCATCTATCACATGAAGCTCGGCATGCAGGTCATCATCGAGGACTACGTCCACGGCAAGCTGGCCAATGTGACGCTCCTGATGCTCAACGTCTTCTTTTCCCTGATCGTCGGCGCGGCCTCGCTGTTCGCGCTGCTCAGAATCGCCTTCGGAGGCTGATACCGTGGCCGAATCCAGAAAGAACGTCTCGCGGCCGGCGGTACCGGGCAACGCCTACACCTATGTCGACCACTCCTTCGACGTCGTCGTCGTCGGTGCCGGCGGCGCAGGGCTTCGCGCCACGCTCGGCATGGCCGAGCAGGGCCTGAAGACCGCCTGCATCACCAAGGTGTTCCCGACCCGCTCGCACACGGTCGCGG
>DAOMOI010000184.1:0-5003 GCA_035444225.1 Aquamicrobium sp.
CGACCGCGACACCTCGGGCGTCCTCGTCGTGGCGCGCTCGCGCCTCGCGGCGATGAAGCTGGCGGAATCGTTTCGCGGCCGCGACGCGCACAAGACCTATTGGGCGCTGGTCAAGGGCGTGCCGAAGAAGCGCGAGGACCGCATCTCGACCTGGCTGGTCAAGGAGCAGACCCGCGACGGCGACCGCATGCGCGTCGCAAAGCATGGCGAGGAGGGCGCCGACCACGCCATCTCCCACTACCGGATCGTCGAGCAGGCAGGCCAGTCGCTGTCATGGCTGGAAATGGAACCCTATACGGGCCGCACCCACCAACTGCGCGTCCATGCCGCCCATATCGGTTGCCCGATCATCGGCGACCCGAAATACTTCGAGGCCGACATCAACTGGGAGTTTCCGGGCGGCATTCAGAACCGCTTGCATCTGCACGCGCGGCGCATCGTCATCCCCCATCCGAAAGGCGGGGTCATCGACGTCACCGCGCCGCTGCCGCCGCATATGCGCCAGAGCTGGAACCTGCTCGGCTTCGACGAGGCGAGCGCGGAGGAGGGGGCATGAGCGCGATCCAGGCGCAGGCGCAGAAGCAAGCTCCGGGGGCCGAGCCGGCCAGGCTTCCGATCGACGGTTTCGCGGTCGCGGTCATGCTGCTGCTCACCTTCTCGTGGGGGCTGAACCAGGTCGCCATCAAGGTTTCGAATGTCGGCTACAACCCGATGCTGGCCGTGCTGGTGCGCTCGGTCGGGGGCGGGCTCCTCGTCTATCTGTGGTGCCTGTGGCGCGGCATCGCGCTGTTTTCGCGCGACGGCACGTTGTGGCCGGGCGTGGCGGCGGGCCTGCTGTTCGGTTCCGAGTTCGTCCTCATCTTCATCGGCCTCGAATACACCAGCGCGGCGCGCAGCGCGCTGATGGTCAACACCATGCCGTTCTGGACGCTGGCCGGCGCCCATTTCCTGCTCGGCGAGAAGGTCACGCGCCAGAAGCTCGTCGGCCTCGTCCTCGCCTTCGTCGGCGTGATCCTGATCTTCAGCGACGGTTTGAGCCTGCCGGGTCCGGACGCGATCTGGGGCGACCTCCTGTGCCTGCTCGCCGGCGCGCTCTGGGCCGCGACGGTTCTCCTCATCCGGGTGACGCGGCTGTCGCGGGCGAGCGCGGAAAAGACGCTGCTCTACCAGCTCGCCGGCTCGGCGGTGGTCGCGCTGCCGCTGATACCGCTCTACGGGCCGCTCCTGCGCGACGTCACCGCGCTGGCAACCGCCTCGCTCGCCTTTCAGACGGTCTTCATCGTCGCCTTCACCTATGTGCTGTGGTTCTGGATGGTGCGCCGCTATCCCGCCTCGGGGCTGACCAGCTTCACCTTCCTGTCGCCGGCTTTCGGCGTCATCCTTGCCGGGCTGCTGCTGGGCGAGCCGCTGACGGTGCGCGTCCTCGGCGCGCTGGCGCTGATCGCGGCCGGGCTGGCGCTGGTCAACCGGCCGGCGCGCCGGACCACGCCGGTTTGAGCCGCACTTCGACTGGAAGGAACCATGATGCGCGATCTCCTGAACGATCTCGAAGCGGGAAGCCCCGTTTCCGATCCCGATCCGGTTCGCCGCGCGCAGAACCAGATGCGCCAGCCGCTGCCGAAACGCTTCTACGAATCGGCCGAAGTGGCCGAGACGGAAGACGGATTCGCCGTTCGCCTCGACGGCAGGCCGGTGCGCACGCCCGGCCGCGCGCTGCTGGCACTGCCCTCGGCCGCGGCCGCGGCGCTGGTGGCGGGTGAATTCGCGGCGCAGGGCGAGGCGATCGACCCGGTGTCGATGCCGGTGCTGCGGCTGGCCAACAGCGCCATCGACGGCGTCGCCGCCGACATGCAGGCGGTGCTCGACGATATCGTGCGCTTTTCCGGCTCCGACCTTCTCTGCTACCGCGCCGATTCGCCGGCCATGCTGGTCGCCCGGCAGGCCGAGGCGTGGGACCCGGTGCTCGGCTGGGCGCGCGGCGCGCTCGGCGCGCGGTTCTACCTCGCCGAGGGCGTGGTCCATGTCGAGCAGCCCGACGAGGCGCTCGAGGCGGTGCGGCGCTGGCTGGAGGGACGGCGCGAGCCGTTTCGCCTGTCGGCCATCCATGTCATGACCACGCTGACTGGCTCCGCCCTGCTGGCGCTGGCGGTCGAGGCCGGTGCGCTCGCGCCCGATTCCGCCTGGGCAGCGGCCCATGTCGACGAGACGTGGAATGCCGAGCACTGGGGCGAGGATGCCGAGGCCGCCGCCCGCCACGCCGCCCGCCGCCGCGACTTCGACGCCGCCGTGGCGCTGGCGCAGGCATTGTAAAGACCGTCATCGGCCGGTTCTGGCTGCTTGATTGTCGGCCGGCAGTTCAATATCGACAAAGATCGAGAGCGGACGTGGCGGAATTGGTAGACGCAGCAGACTTAAAATCTGCCTCTCTGTGAGAGTACGGGTTCGATCCCCGTCGTCCGCACCATCAAGCCTTCGGCGAACTCGCGAAAGCCCTGTCCGCGATGCGGCGGATGAAGGCGGCGACGCGCTCGGTGTCGGCATATTGCGGCATGTGGCCGACGCCCTCCATGATCTCGATGTCGATGCCCTCGATCCGGCCTTCCATGGCGGTGCCGTGGCGCTTGTGGTCCAGCACCCGGTCGGCGCTGCCGAACAGGATGCCGACCGGCACCGCGATCTCGCCATGGCGCTGCTGGAGCGCGAGCATTTCGTGGCGCAGCGCGACGAGATCGGTCGAGGTCGCATAAAAATGGCTTGGCCGCAGCCCGGCGACCCCGCCGCCGGCGATGGCGTAATCCGGCGGCGGCGTCTGCGGGCCGAAGACGAAGTCGAGCGTCTGTGGCGCCATGCGCACCGACGACGGCACCGCAAGGGTTTCGGCCACGATGCGCCGCAGGAGCGGAGAGCCGATGGCGAGGCGGCGGAACTCGGGCGCGACCTCGTCCTCGTTATGGGTCAGGGGCGCGATCAGCGCCAGCCCCGCTACCTTGTCGGGATAGTGGAGCGCCGTGGCGAGCGCGACCGCGCCGCCGAGCGAGTGGCCGACGAGGAGCGGCCTTTCCAGACCGAGCGCGTCGATGAAGCCGGCGATCAGCCGCGCCTGCTCGCTCAGGCGACCGTCGAAGCCGCGCGGCCGCGTCGAATAGCCCGAACCCGGCCGGTCGAGCGCGATCAGGTGGTAGCCGTCGCCGAAGGCTTCCATCAGCGGCCGCCGCATGTGGTGCAGCGTGCCGCCGAGGCCGTGGATCATCAGGATCGGGCGGCCTTCGCCCTGCTCGACATAGTGGATGTCGCAGCCCTCGACGGTGATGAAGCGGCCGCGCGGCGGCACCG
This sequence comes from Aquamicrobium sp., assembly GCA_035444225.1. Classification (GTDB taxonomy): domain Bacteria; phylum Pseudomonadota; class Alphaproteobacteria; order Rhizobiales; family Rhizobiaceae; genus Aerobium. Next base: position 3,334 of record DAOMOI010000184.1, read on the forward strand.
CGCGCTCGGCGTCGCGGCTGATGCGGCGCGTCGCCTGGTAGTAATAGGTGGCGACGAGAAGCAGCGCGGCCGCGAGCGCGGCGACAATGACGGTGAGCGTGACGAGCATGGACGCGGCGATCTCCCGGGGAACAATGAAGCCAGCTTACCTGGCGGCGGCCGGATGGCAATCGCGCTTTCGCCGTTGCCGCGGCGCGCAGGGAGGGCTATCTCCACACCACCGCTTGCGAAAGGACGCGCCATGGCTGAAATCATGACTGCCGCGATGATCGTCATCGGCGACGAGATACTGTCGGGGCGCACCAAGGACAGGAATATCGGCCATCTCGCCGATGTGATGACCGCCATCGGCATCGACCTGAAGGAAGTGCGCATCGTCGCCGACGACGAGGACGACATCGTCGCGGCGGTGAACGCGCTGCGGGCGCGCTACGACTACGTCTTCACCACCGGCGGCATCGGCCCGACCCATGACGACATCACCGCCGATTCGGTAGCGAAAGCCTTCGGCGTGCCGTGCGAGACGGACCCCGCCACCCACGCGCTTATGGCCGCCCACTATGCGGAGAGGGGGCTTGAGTTCAACGCGGCGCGCCAGCGCATGGCGCGGATGCCGAAGGGAGCCGAGCCGATTCCCAACCCGGTTTCGATGGCGCCGGGCTTCCGCATCGGCAACGTCTATGTGATGGCCGGCGTGCCGGCGATCTTCCAGGCCATGCTCGACAACGTCGTGCCGACGCTGAAGACGGGAACGAAGCTCGTCTCCGCCACCGTTCATTGCCCGTTCGGCGAGGGCATCATCGGCGGGCCGCTGGCCGAGATCCAGAAGGCGCATCCCGAGACGATCATCGGGTCCTACCCGAAATATCTCGACGGCACCTTCTGGACCGAGCTCGTCGTGCGGGCGCGCTCCAAAGAGGCGCTGGAGGCCGCGCGGGCGGCGGTTCAGGCGATGGTCGATTCGCTCGGCCCCGCCTGATCCAAATCAGCCGAAGACGCGGGAGAAGATCGTGTCGACGTGCTTGGTGTGGTAGCCGAGGTCGAACTTTTCCCTGATCTCGTCTTCCGAAAGCGCGGCGCGCACGTCCTTGTCTGCGAGAAGTTCCTCAAGAAAAACAGCGCCTTTTTCCCACGTCTTCATGGCGTTTCGCTGCACGAGACGATAGGCGTCCTCGCGCGAGACGCCGGCCTGCGTCAGCGCCAGCAGCACGCGCTGCGAATGGACGAGGCCGCGGAACTTGTTCAAATTCGCTTCCATGTTGTGCGGATAGACGACCAGCTTCTCGATCACGCCGGTCAGCCGCGCCAGCGCGAAATCGAGGGTGACGGTGGCGTCGGGGCCGATCATGCGCTCGACCGAGGAATGCGAGATGTCGCGCTCGTGCCACAGCGCCACGTTCTCCATCGCCGGCATCGCGTAAGAGCGCACCATGCGGGCAAGGCCGGTCAGGTTCTCGGTCAGCACCGGGTTGCGCTTGTGCGGCATGGCCGAGGAGCCCTTCTGGCCGGGCGAGAAATACTCCTCCGCCTCCAGCACCTCGGTGCGCTGGAGATGGCGGATCTCGATCGCCAGCCGCTCGATCGACGAGGCGATGACGGCGAGCGTGGCGAAGAACATGGCGTGGCGGTCGCGCGGGATGACCTGCGTGGACACCGGCTCCGGCGTCAGG
>DAOMOI010000185.1:0-5002 GCA_035444225.1 Aquamicrobium sp.
GCACCGACCACCAGCACGTCGCAATGGACGTAGCGCGCGGCATAGCGGTCGGGGTCGGCCTCCTGCGGCGCGTGGCCCAGACCGGCCGCCGCCCGGATGACCGGCTCGTAGATCCGCTGCCAGGCCGCGCGCGGCCACATGAAGGTCTTGTAATAGAAGCCGGCCGAGAACAGCGGCGAGGCGAGGTCGTTCACCGCGCCGACGTCGAAGCCAAGCGAGGGCCAGCGGTTCTGCGACGTCGCCGCCAGCCCGTCGTAAAGCTCCTGCACGGTGGCGCGCACGTTCGGCGTCACCCGCCCGGCGTCGCGGCGGATGGCGACCAGCGCGTTCGGCTCCTCCGCGCCGGCGGCCATCGCGCCGCGCGGGCGGTGATACTTGAACGAGCGCCCCATGAGATGGACGCCGTTGGCCAGCAGGGCGGACGCCAGCGTATCGCCCTCCAGCCCGGCCAGCGCCTTGCCGTCGAAGGAGAAGCGCACGGCCCGCGCCGGCGTCAGCCGGCCCTTGCCGGCGATGCGGAACGCGCCGCTCATGCCTCCTCTCCCTTCAGGGCCGGCTTCTTCGCGCCCGCCTTGTAGGTGGCGAGGAACCTGTCGCTCACCGTGTCACGCACCGCGTTGAAGAAGCGGCCGCAGCCATGGACGTGCCGCCACCGTTCATAAGTGGCGCCCTTCGGGTTTTCGCGCACGAACAGGAACGCCTCGAAATCCTCGTCGCCGATTTCCTCGGCGGCGGACGGACGCACGAGATGCGCCTCGCCGGCATGGCGGAATTCGAGCTCGGGCAGGTCCTGCTCGCAATAGGGGCAGCGGATCAGAAGCATCTTGGCGTCTCCCCCTTCAGTGCGCCACGGCGGCGGCGGCCGCCTCGTCGATCAGCCGGCCGCTACGGAACCGCTCCAGCGTGAACGGCGCGTTGATCGGGTGCGGCTCGTCGCGGGCGATGGTGTGGGCGAAGACGTGGCCCGATCCCGGCGTCGCCTTGAACCCGCCCGTGCCCCAGCCGCAATTGACGTAGAGCCCCTGAACCGGCGTCCTGGCCAGGATCGGCGAGCGGTCGGGCGTCACGTCGACGATGCCGCCCCACGAGCGCAGCATCTTCATGCGGGTGAACACCGGGAACATCTCGCAGATGGCGTCGAGCGTGTGTTCCAGCACGTGCAGGCCGCCGGTCTGCGAATAGGAGGTGTACTGGTCGGTGCCCGCGCCGATGACCAGCTCGCCCTTGTCGGACTGCGAGATATAGGCGTGGACCGTGTTCGACATGACGACGCACGGCACCACCGGCTTGACCGGCTCCGACACCAGCGCCTGCAACGGATAGCTTTCGAGCGGCATGCGCACGCCCGCCATCTGCATGACCACCGAGGAATGACCGGCCGCGACGACGCCGATCTTCCTCGCGCCGATGAACCCTTTCGTCGTCTCGACGCCGAGCACATGGCCCTCGCGGGCGCGGCGGATTCCCGTCACCTCGCAATTCTGGATGATGTCGACCCCGCGCGCGGCCGCCGCCCTTGCATAGCCCCAGGCCACCGCATCGTGGCGCGCCGTGCCGCCGCGCCTTTGCAGCGCCGCCCCCATCACCGGGTAGCGCGCGCCCTTCGAGATGTTGAGCGGCGGACAGAATTCCTTGGCCTGCTCCGGCGTCAGCCATTCATTGTCGACGCCGTTCAGCCGATTGGCGTGGACATGGCGCTTCAGCACCTGCACGTCGTGGACGTTGTGGGCCAGCATCATCACGCCGCGCTGGGAGAACATGACGTTGTAGTTCAGCGTCTGGCTGAGCCCTTCCCACAGCTTCACCGCGTGATCGTAGATCGCCGCCGATTCGTCGTAGAGGTAGTTGGAGCGGATGATCGTGGTGTTGCGGCCGGTGTTGCCGCCGCCGAGCCAGCCCTTCTCCACCACCGCGACATTGGTGATGCCGTGCTCGGCCGCGAGGTAGTAGGCGGTGGCGAGGCCGTGGCCGCCGGCGCCGACAATGACCACGTCATACTCGGCCTTCGGCTGCGGCGCGGGCCATTGCGGCTGCCAGCCGGCATTGCCGCGCAGCGCCTCGCGGGCGATGGCAAGGGCGGAATATCTGCGCATGCGTTCCCTCTCGGATCGTCCGGCATCGGGGACGCCGGGCCATAAGACCCACGGGTTTACCACCGCCCGTGCGCGCCCGCCACCTTCGGCGCGGCGGCGGCAGGCCTGCGCGGTGAATCGCCGCGCAAACCCGGCTTCGCCCTGTGGACAAGTGCCCTGTGGACAAGCATTGCACCTTCTGCTATGAGCCGCTCCAAATCGCGGTCAGCCGCCGCGGGGGGCACAATTCCGCTGTGCCGGGATTCTCGAGCAAACGAAGACAGGAACGCACGTGCAGGTACTCGTCCGCGACAACAATGTCGACCAGGCGCTCCGCGCCCTCAAGAAGAAGATGCAGCGCGAAGGTATCTTCCGCGAGATGAAGATGCGCGGCCATTACGAGAAGCCCTCCGAGAAGCGCGCCCGCGAGAAGGCCGAGGCCGTTCGCCGCGCCCGCAAGCTCGCCCGCAAGCGCGCCCAGCGCGAAGGTCTCATCGCCGGCGGCCGCACCGCCCCGGCGCGCTGAGCCCGCGCCCGGTTTTCGTCTTTTTCCGGCGATACCAGATGAAGGTGGGGCGATGAAAATCGCCGCCACCTTTTTCTTTGGCGATTCGCAAGGCCGGCATCCGCGAATCGTCGTCGGCGGAACCGCGTTTCCGCCGCAAGAGGACAGGGGGAACCCCGCGATGGATCGCAGCCAAACCATGACGACCGGCGCAAGGACGGCCAGGGGCGGCCTCGCCGCCTGCATCACGATGGTGGCGCTGGCGCTTGCAGGCTGCCAGACCGCGACCGGCCCGCTCGGCGAGGTAGCCGGCGTCGACGCCGCGCAAGGCTCGAGCGAGAACATCGCTTCCTTGACCAGCGTCATCCAGCGCAGCCCCAACGACGCCGAGGCCTACAATGTGCGCGGCACCGCGCTCGGCCGCGGCGGGCGCTACAAGGAGGCGCTCGAGGATTTCGACACGGCGATCCGCATCAACCCCAATTTCTACCAGGCCTATGCCAACCGCGCGCTGATCCACCGCCTGACCGGCAACCAGCAGGCCGCGGTGCAGGACTACACCCGCGCGATCCAGATCAACCCGTCCTACGACGCCGCCTATATCGGGCGCGGCAACCTCTACCGGCTGGCCGGCCGCGCCGACGAGGCCCTCCGCGACCTGCAGCAGGCGATCCAGCTCGACACCACCGACCCGCGCGCCTACCACAATCGCGGCCTGCTCTATCAGGCGCGCGGCCAGCACGATTTCGCCATCGAGGACTTCGCCACCGCGATCTCGCTCTCGCCCAACGCGGCCGAGCCCTATAACGGGCGCGGCCTTTCCTATCTGGCGTTGAACGACGAGGAAAACGCGCTCTCCGACTTCAACACCGCGATCAAGCTCGACAAGAGCAACGCCGAGGCCTGGGCCTATCAGGGGCTGATCCTCGAGCGGCGCGGCGACAAGCAGCGCGCCGCGCGCTCCTATGGCGAGGCCGCCCGGCTCGACCCCAACCTGAAGGCGGCCAAGGACGGCCTTTCCCGCACGCGGGGCTGAATAATCTTCGATCGTCGCGCCGATTATCAGCGGATTTCCGTCTGCGCGAACCAGTCGATGACGAGATCGCGCGTCCAGCCGACAGCGCCGCCCGTCCCGATCTCGCCCGCCAGCTCCGACAGCCGCATCGCCGCCGTGATCAGGAAGATGCGGCCTGGATCGGGCGCGCGGCCGGTGGCCGCCTCATAGGCGCGGATCGTCCGCGCCGTCAGGTCGGGGTCGATCAGCGACACCGGCGCGAACTCGCGATGGACGGGGCCGAAGCCGGAATCGGCGAAATCGAAGATGCCGTCCAGCCGCTCGCGTTCGGGGTCGAAGGCCATGTTCCAGCCATGCGCGTCGAAGAAGCCGTAGCATTCCCCGAGCGGATCCGGACCGAGCGCGCGATAGGCATCGAGCGCGGCGCGAGCCTGCGTGGCTACGTCTGCCGGCAAGAGCGGCCACACCGGCTCAAGCGTCGCATCGGCCGTGTCCCACTCCCCCACGGCAAGCGCGCCCGCCGCCCGCATCGCGGCGGGATCGAGCGCATGAAGCTCGGCGAAGAACAGCGCCAGATCGTCCGCCAGCCGCTGGCGCGCGGCAACGCCCAGCCGGGCATAGCCGGCGGCAAGCAGCGTCGTGCCCGGCAGCTTCGCATGTTCGGAAAACAGCGGCGGCCCTTCATGGAGACGCATGCGCGGCACCGGCATCGTCAGATGCGGCCCGGCCGCGGCGAGCAGCGACGCCTCGCGCCGCAGCGCGGCTTTCGCCTCTTCGCCTTCGGGGAACTTGAAGATCAGATGCCCGCCGACCTCGATCGCAAGGCTGTCCCAGCCTTTGCCGGCGACGGAAAACGCCGAGTCGGCGAGCTCCGGGTGGACGGAGAGAATGGCCCGGCGCATCGGCGCCGGGACGCTTTGCGGAACGACCAGACCGGCTGCCGGGCCGCTCAGTGATCCATCGCCTTGACGATCTGCTCGGTCATCTTCTTGGCGTCGCCGAGCAGCATCATGGTGCCGTCCTTGTAGAACAGCGTGTTGTCGATGCCGGCATAGCCGGAGCCGAGCGAGCGCTTGACGAACAGGCAGGTGCGCGCCTTGTCGACGTCGAGGATCGGCATGCCGTAGATGGGCGAGGACTTGTCGTCGCGCGCCGACGGGTTGGTGACGTCGTTGGCGCCGATGACATAGGCGACATCCGCCTGCGCGAACTCGCTGTTGATGTCCTCCAGCTCGAACACCTCGTCATAGGGCACGTTGGCCTCGGCGAGCAGCACGTTCATGTGGCCCGGCATGCGGCCCGCGACCGGGTGGATCGCGTACTTGACCTCGACGCCGTTGGCCTTGAGCTTGTCGGCCATCTCGCGCAGCGCGTGCTGCGCCTGCGCCACCGCCATGCCGTAGCCCGGCA
>DAOMOI010000186.1:0-5000 GCA_035444225.1 Aquamicrobium sp.
GCAGCGTCTGCATCAGGTCGAGGATCGGCTGGAGGATGCGGTAGACGCGCTCGCTATGCGCGGCCCAGATGCCGATCGGCACGCCGATCGCCATCGAGCAGGCGGTGGCGGCCACGACCAGAACCAGCGTCTCGATCGTCTCCTTCCACAGGCCCTGATTGATGATGAAGGCGAGGCCGAGAAGGACGCCGAGGCTGAGCCGCCACGAGCGTCTCAGCGCGAAGGCGAGCGCCGCGAGCGCCAGCACGACGAGGCTCGGCGGCAGCCACAGCAGGCCGGCGACGAGACCGTCGAGGCCGTCAGACAGCCTGGCTGCCAGCGTATCGAAGAACAGCGCGAAATGGGTGGTCAGGAAATCGAAGAACTCGCGGCCCCAGCGGCCGACCGGAATCTTCCATCCGGCGATCCATTGCGAGACCGGGTCCATCAGCCGTTCCCGCCCGAAAGCTGCCTGCATCGAAGGGAGGGACGGCGCGATCGCATCGGCGTCAGAGGCCCAGCGCAGCCTTCACCGCGGCCAGCGCGTCGCCGCCGTCGAAGGTCGTCACCCCTTCGAGCCAGGGCGCCAGCGTGTCCGGGTTGGCCTTCAGCCATTCGGTCGCCGCTTCGTTCGCCACCATGCCGTTGTCGAGGATGGACCCCATGATCTCGTTCTCCATGTCGAGCGTGAAGACGAGGTTGGTCAGGAAGCGGCCGACATTGGGGCACTCCTGCGCATAGCCCTTGCGCACATTGGTGTGGACGGTGGCGCCGCCATAGTTCGGGCCGAACACGTCGTCGCCGCCGGCGAGATATTCCATCTCGATATTGGTGTTCATCGGGTGGGGCTCCCAGCCGAGGAAGAGGATGTGCCGCTTCGCGCGCGCCGCGCGCATCACCGCCGACAGCATGCCGGCTTCCGAGCTTTCCACCAGATCGAAGCCGTCGAGGCCGAACTGCTCGTCCTCGATCATGTCGAGGATCAGGCGGTTGCCGTCGTTGCCGGGCTCGATGCCGTGGATCTTGCCGTCGAGCTCGTCGCGGAAGGCGGCGATGTCCTGAAAGGTCCTCAGTCCGGCGTCGAAGGTGTATTTCGGCACGGCCAGCGTGTATTTCGCGCCGGTCAGGTTGGTGACGAGGGTTTCGACCGAGCCCTCGGCGCGATAGGTCGAGATGTCGGCCTCCATGGTCGGCATCCAGTTGCCGAGGAAGACGTCGATGTCGCCGCTCTTGAGCGAGGCGTAGGTGACGGGCACGGAAAGCACCTGCACCTCGGGCTGGTAGCCGAGCGCCGACAGGATCACATTCGCCGTGGCCGTGGTCGCGGTGATGTCGGTCCAGCCGACATCGGAGAACATGATGGCGCGGCAGCTCTCCGGCTCCGCGGCGGCGGCTGCGCCGGCGCCGAGGACGAGCGGCAGCGCGGCGGCGAGGGCCGGAACGGTTGCGCGAAGGGTTGCGAAGCGTGGCATGAGGGATCTCCCCGACTGGACTTGCGGCGACTGGAGGTACTGTCGGCCGCGAGCCAAACATCATTCGCCCGCCGATTCAACCCGCTCCGTTTCGCAAGGCCGTCCTCGCGTCTTTCAATCGCACCCGCCGCCACATATATTCCGCCGACGCCCGCATGGACGCCCCAGGAACCGGAGAGACAAGCGCATGGCCACGCTGCAGAATTTCGACGCCGAGATCGCCCGCACCAAGCGGGTGGTGGAGGACATGCGCTCCAGGATCGAGCAGTCGGGCAAGGTGCTGGACCAGTTCGCCGAGACCGACGCCAAGATCGGCGCCAGCGATTTCGACATCGAGAACGCCCGCATCGAGGACGTCATCAACCAGCAGAAGGTGATGGAGGGCAACATCGCCGACCTGATCATCGGGCTGGAGGACGCCACCAACGTCTTCGGCTCGGAATTCGAGAGCATGAAGAGCTACACGACATGGGAGAACTTCATCGGCATCTTCTCCGTCCAGCGCAAGCAGCGCATGCGCACCGAGCGCGTGCGCAACATGTCGCTCGCCGGCAACCTTCAGGAGCTGCTCGCCAAGTCCGACACCATCGTCGGCATCCTGAAGGAGCAGAAGAACGTCCTCGACCAGCGCTACAAGACCTCGGAAACCAGCCTGGGCCAGGTGATCGAGCGGCGCAAGCGCACCATCGAGGAACTGACCGCGACGCAGAAGCGGATCGAGGAGCTGAACCCGCTGCTGCTCGACATCGAGAACCGCATCAGCGCCTCGACCAGCCAGACCGAGCGCACCGAGCTGGAGGGAGAACGCTCCAAGCTCGCCACCGAATACAACGAGCGGCAGGCCAAGGAGCAGGAACTCCTGGCCGAGAGCCAGACGCTGGAACGCTACACCTCGATGTTCCAGACCTTCGTCGATTCGCTCAACAACCAGATCGCGGCGCAGAGCACGCTGATCAACAAGCTGACCATCGACACGGAGCAGCGCATCGTCCTCTACAAGGCGCTGGAGGACAGCTTGAAGACGGCGGCGCAGCAGGACGTGGCCCACCGCATCAACACGCTGGGCAGCAAGGTCGACAACACGGCGGAAGAGACCATGGCCGGCATCGGCGCGGCCGCGCAGCGCCATATCGGCGACCTGCTCGAGCTGCACGAGAAGAACATGGTGACGACGGCCGACATCCAGCGCCGCAAGAAGCTGGCCGACGACGCCTTCGCCCGCCGCTTCGATGAGGTGCTGAAGAAGCACAACGCCGCCGACTATGTGAAGCAGTAGGCGGCGCGAAATCCGGGGTTCCCCACGCATGGCTCCCGCCACCGACGCCGCCCAGCGTTATTTTTCCGCCATCACAGCCGCGCTGGAGGGGCTCGACATCTTCCTGCGCGACGACCGCTCGCCGCTCTACCGCCACGACCTCGTGGCGAAGGTGATGTCGGAATATATCGTGCGGCTGGAACATTCCTTCTCCTGCTGGCGCAACCGGCTGGGTTTCATGGAGACGTTCCGCATCGGCCGGGCCGAAAGCGGCTATCCGGTGTTCCAGAACGTGCTCGAACTGGAGAACGACCGCCGCACGGCCGAGAAGCGGTTAGCAGCCATCCCCGAGCCCGACGTGCTGCGCGCCGAGATGGCCGATTTCGTCCTGCGCCGCCGCGCCATGCCCGAGGCGCTGCGCAAGTCGATGGCCGAGCGGCTTTATCTGGAGGACGTGTCGTCCGGCCTGACCTTCGCTCCCTTCGTGCTGCCGAAGACGATCCGCGTCTCGGTCAACCCGAAGACGATGCGGCCGATCTGCGTCGTTCACTGGGGCGCCTTCGACGGTTCGGCCAACCTGCCGCTGGTCTATATGGCGACGATCGAGGATTCGTCGGAAAACATCGTCAGGACGCTGGTGACGAAGGACGGCAGGCTCGACGACAAGGTCAGGGTGCCACTGCCGGTCGAGGGCCTGCTCAACCCCGAACTCGCCCATCGCTTCGACGATTTCTGCGAGAAGAACTCCGGCTATTCGCTGTCGCCCGCCACCATCGCGACCAATCTCGACAAGGATTTCGAGACGCTGCATCCGAAGCAGCTTCGCCGCGTCGTGCTGGGGCCCTTCTATTCGGCCGGCATCACCGAGCACAATTCGACCGTAGCCGAGGTGCTGTCCAAGGTGCGGCGCGAGGAAAACGCCTGGCTCTTGACCTGGACCGTGCAGGAGATCTTCTCCAGGGCCGAGCAGCCGGCGCGCAAGGGCCTGTTCTCGCGCCAGCCGGCGCGCGAGGAATTCCACATCGAGACCGACGATCTCGAAGCGGCGCGGCAGGGCGTCTCGTCCTACGAGCGCCACGCGCTGATTCCGCACGAGGCCTATCAGGCGCTTTACGCGGCCGGCGAGGCGCAGAAGATCTTTTCCGGCTATCAGGTGCACATCATCTCCAACGGGCAGGTGATCAGCGATGTCTAGGAGGCATGATACATGGACACCGGCCTGACGCAGATCGCCGAAGCCGACATCGAGAAGCACCGGGCGCTGGCGCAGAGCTTCATCACCCGGATCGTCGTGCTGGAGGATTCGTCCGGGCGCTCGCAGACGGAGCTTGCCGGCACCGGCCGGCGCTTCGTTTCCACCGTCTCGACCGGCTCGGTGCGTCGCACGCGCGAGGTCGAGCTGGCCAAGACGGTGCAAATGGCGCGGCCCGACGATCCGTTGCTGTCCCCGGCCCAGCACGGCGCGCTCTACCGCGCCCGACGCGGGCTCGCCATTGCCATGGCCGTCGCGGACGTGTTCGCGAAGTCGACCGCGCTGGAGGACCTGCAAGCGAAGAATGCGCGCTCGCCGCTCGAAGGCGAGGACGTCGCCCATTACAAGCGGCTGCTCTCGGCTGCCGCTTACGTCGCGGCCTTCACCTTCGCTTCCTATCTTCTGCAAACCGTCGAGAGCGATGCGGAGGCGCCGAGCGACGTGCGCGAGCCGGACTATGTGTTCGACACGCAGCAGGACGCGCTGAAAAGCCTGATCGCGGGACTGGACGCCGCGCTGGCCGGTGCGAAGGACGATGCCGACCTTGCCCCCCGCATCCGCGCCTTTGCGACCGTGGCAATCGAGGGTCTTCTGTCGCGAAAAGGCCGGTTCGATGCGCTGGGCGCGTTCGAGGACGCGCATATCCACGTCGAGAAGGACGATTTCACCCTCGACGGCTTCGACGTCGCGCCCGGCCGCAAGTCGAAGCCCCTGGTGATGCAGTTCCGCAAGCCGGAAGAGGTGGTCGGCAACCACATCGCCAAGTACCAGTCGCTGAAGCTGGCCAAGATGCTGATGGCCTACGATTTCGACCGGCAGATGAATCCGTTCGTCGAGCTGGGCGGCTTCCTGTTCACCTTCATCGGCGACGGCGCGCCCGGCACCGGCAAGACGACGCTGATCCAGATGATCGCCGGCATCGTCAACGACTACGCGCAGGTGGCGGGCGTTCCGTTCCACTACGAGAATTTCGGCGTCGACCAGATCTCGTCCTATCAGGGCAAGTCGGGCCAGAACTGCCGCCAGTTCATCAACAACGTGC
>DAOMOI010000187.1:0-4993 GCA_035444225.1 Aquamicrobium sp.
CGGCGCATCGCGCCGGGCATCGACATCCTCATCGCTACGCCCGGCCGGCTGACCGATCTCGTCCGCGAGGGCGACCTGACGCTCGCCGAGACGCGCTGGCTCGTCCTCGACGAGGCCGACCGCATGCTCGACATGGGCTTCATCAACGATGTGCGCCGCATCGCCCGCGCCACCCATGCCGAGCGGCGCACGGCGCTGTTCTCGGCCACCATGCCGTCCGAGATCGAGAAGCTGTCGCGCGAGCTGCTGAAGGATCCGGTGCGCGTCGAGGTCGCGCCGCAGGGCACGACCGCCGGCGAAATCCGCCAGAGCCTCGTCATGGCGCGGCTGAAGCAGAAGCGTAAGGTCCTGTCCGACATGCTGGCCGATCCGGCGATGTCCTCGGTCATCGTCTTCGCCCGCACCAAGCACGGCGCCGACCGCGTGGCGCGCGATCTCGATCGCGACGGCTTCAAGGCCGCCGTCATCCACGGCAACAAGTCGCAGAATGCCCGCCAGAATGCGCTGAACGGATTCCGCGAGGGCAAGGTGCGCATCCTCGTCGCCACCGACATCGCCGCGCGCGGCATCGACGTGCCGGGCATCAGCCATGTCGTCAATTTCGACCTGCCGGACGAGGCGGAAAGCTATGTCCACCGCATCGGCCGCACCGGGCGTAATGGGGCGGATGGCATCGCCGTCACGCTCTGCGCCCCGGACGAGGCCGCCAAGCTGCGACAGGTCGAGCGCATCATCCGCATGAAGCTGCCGGTCGCGGCGAGCTTCCTCGACCAGCCGGACCCGGTGACGGTAAAGGATGCGGCAGCCGCAGGCGAGGCCGGCAGGCCGCAGCGCAACGGCAGGCAGCCCGCGGCGGCGAAGCCGCATGCGGGCCGCCCCGGCGGCAACAGGCCCTTCGCCGGCAAGCCGGAAGGCGCGCGCCCCGAGGGTGCGAAGCAGGGCCAGAAACGACCGTTCCGCGGCAAGCGCCGGCCCCAGCGCGGCCGCGCCGCCGCCTGACGCGGCGCTGATCGGGCGGCCTGTTCCCCGCCCGATGTTCCAAGCCACAGCCATACTGGCCCAATTGCCGGGGCTGGCCCGATGGTCTAATTCCATCGGGTCGGCCTTGGCGGCTGGCATGTGGTGAGGAGGGGAGACGCCATCATGGCCGGACTGGCGGCGCTTGTGATCGCCTACATGCTGTCGCAATTCTACCGCGCGTTCCTCGCGGTGCTGACCCCGTCCCTGATCACCGACCTCGGCGCGACGAAGGCCGATCTGTCGATCGCGTCCGGCGCGTGGTTCATCGCCTTCGCCCTGTCGCAGTTCTTCATCGGCGTCTGGCTCGACCGCTACGGGCCGAAGCGCACGGCGGGCCTGCTGATGGGCCTGTGCGGCGGTGGCGGCGCGTTCGTGTTTGCCATCGCCGTGGAGCCGTGGATGATCACCCTCGCCATGATGCTGATCGGCATCGGCTGCGCGCCGGTGCTGATGGCGGCGATGTTCATCTTCGCCCATACATGGTCGCCGGCGCGGCTGGCCGTCCTGACTTCGTGGACGATGGGGATCGGGTCGCTCGGCAACATCGTCGGCGCCTCGCCGCTGGCGGCGGCGGTCGAGGCCTATGGCTGGCGGCCGGTGATCGCCGCGCTCGGGCTGGTGACGCTACTGGTCGCCGTCGCCATCCTCGCCTTCGTCCGCGACCCGGAACGGAGCGGCGAGGGCGGCGGCAGCGGCGGCTTTTCCGGCTATATCGAGCTGATGCGGCTTCGGGTCCTGTGGCCGATCCTGCCGCTGGTGGGGATGAACTACGTACCCGCGGGCGGCATACGCGGCCTATGGGCCGGCCCCTATCTCGCCGACGTCTACGGCCTCGACGCGCTTGCCATCGGCAAGGCGACCCTGTTCATGGCGCTGGCGATGTCAATCGGCAATTTCGTCTGGGGGCCGCTCGACACGGTGTTCCGCACCCGCAAATGGGTGTCCCTCGCCGGCAATTCGATGATGCTCGCAGCCCTGGTCGTGCTTGCGCTCAATCCCATGGCGGGCGTCGGCGCCTCGACGGCGCTGATGGTCGTCATCGGTCTGTGCGGCGCCAGCTTCGGCCTGATGATGGCGCATGGGCGCGCGTTCCTGCCGCCGCACCTGACGGGACGGGGGATCACGCTGCTGAACTTCTTCTCCATCGGCACGGTGGGGCTGATGCAGTTCGCCACCGGCGCGGTCGTGTCGGCCTCGAACGTTCCGCACGATCCGGCCGCCGCCTATTCCGCGCTCTACTGGTTCTACGCCGGGATGCTGGGACTGGCGCTTCTTGTCTATCTGTGGGCCCGCGACGCAAAGCCCGGTTGACGGATCGGCCGTTCGCGAGAAAATCCACCCTTGCAAGCACGGCCGGCTGTTTCTAGTTTCGCGCCGATCCGGCAAAAGCCAGTCTGGCAGAAGAAGGAACGATCCATGGCCGCCTCCGTCCTCGATGTCATCGGCAATACGCCGCTGATCCGTCTCAGGCGTGCGTCCGAGGAGACGGGGTGCGAGATACTCGGCAAGGCCGAGTTCATGAATCCCGGCCAGTCGGTCAAGGATCGCGCCGGGCTTTTCATCATCCGCGACGCCGAGGAGAAGGGCCTGCTGCGCCCGGGCGGCGTGATCGTGGAAGGCACGGCCGGCAACACCGGCATCGGCCTGACCGTGGTGGCCAAGGCGCTCGGCTACCGCACGGTGATCGTCATCCCCGAGACGCAGAGCCAGGAAAAGAAGGACGCGCTCAGGCTGCTCGGCGCCGAGCTGATCGAGGTGCCGGCGGCTCCCTACCGGAATCCCAACAACTACGTGAAGGTCTCCGGCCGTCTGGCCGAGCAGCTTGCCAAGACGGAAGGAGCCGGCGCGATCTGGGCCAACCAGTTCGACAATGTCGCCAATCGCGACGGGCACGTGCGCACGACCGCTCAGGAGATCTGGCGCCAGACGGACGGCAAGGTGGACGGCTTCGTCGCCGCCGTCGGCACCGGCGGCACGCTGGCCGGCATCGCCGCCGGCCTGCGCGAGAAGCGGGCCGACATCAAGATCGGCCTTCCCGATCCCTATGGAGCCGCGCTCCACAGCTATTACACGACGGGCGAGCTGAAGGCCGAGGGCGACTCGATCACGGAAGGGATCGGGCAGGGGCGGATCACCGCCAATCTCGAAGGCTTCCGCCCGGATTTCTCCTGGCAGATCGCCGATAGCGAGGCATTGCCGATCATCTTCGACCTGGTGCAGGAGGAGGGGCTTTGCCTCGGCGGCTCCACCGGCATCAACATCGCCGGCGCCATCCGCCTCGCGCGCGAGCTCGGCCCCGGCCACACCATCGTCACCATCCTGGCCGACTACGGCACCCGCTACCAGTCGAAGCTGTTCAACCCGGCTTTCCTGCGCGGCAAGGGGCTGCCGACGCCGGGCTGGCTGGAAACGCGGGCCGAGATCGCGGTTCCCTACGAGGAGGTCGCGTGATGGCGTTCGTGATGGACGCGCTGTTCCGTGAGAATGCCTATCTGAAATCGGCCGAGGCGCTCGTCGTCGCCGTGGACGAGCGCGGCATCCTTCTCGACCGCACCGTCTTCTACGCCACCTCCGGCGGCCAGCCGGGCGACACGGGCGCGCTCGTGCGCGCCGACGGCTCGCGGGTCGCTATTGCCGGCACGGTGACGGGCGAGACCAAGGACGAGATCGTCCACCAGCCGGCCGAGGGCGCGACGCTGCCCGAGGTGGGCGAGACGGTGACGGCCGAGATCGACTGGGAGCGGCGGTTGCGGCTGATGCGCATGCACTCCGCCTGCCACCTGCTCAGCGTCGTCTGCCCCTATCCGATCACCGGCGCGGCGGTGGGCGAGGAGGAATCGCGCGTCGATTTCGACATCCCCGACGCCAGCGTCACCCGCGAGGAGATCAGCGGGAAGCTGATGGAGCTCGTCCGCGCCGACCATCCGATCTTCACCCAGTGGATCTCCGAGGAGGATCTGGCGGCGAACCCGGGGCTGGTGAAGTCGAAGAACGTTCGCCCGCCGCAGGGCGCGGGGCGCATCCGCCTCGTCTGCATCGGCGAGGGCGGAAGCATCGACACCCAGCCCTGCGGCGGCACCCACGTCGCCTCGACGGCTGAAGTGGGCGACATCCACATCGGCAAGATCGAGAAGAAGGGGCGCGAGAACCGCCGCTTCCGCATCCGCTTCGGTCCGCTTCCGTCGAGCTAGGAGGACATCATGAGCCGCGCCAGCCCCTTCGTGGTTTCCGCCGACTGGCTTCAGGAGCGGCTGGGAAAGCCCGGCCTCTCGGTCGTCGACGGCTCGTGGTATCTGCCGTCCCTCGGGCGCGACGCGCGCGCCGAGTACCAGGCCGCGCACATTCCCGGCGCCGTCTTCTTCGACCACGACCGGGTGGTGGAGCCGGATTCGGACCTGCCGCACACGCTGCCGTCGCCGCGCCTGTTCGCGCAGTTCGCGTCGTCGATGGGCATCGACGAGAAGGACGAGATCGTCGTCTATGACGGGCCGGGCTTCCTGTCGGCCCCGCGCGTGTGGTGGATGTTCCGGCTGATGGGCGCGCGCAAGGTGTTCGTGCTCGACGGCGGCTTCGACCGCTGGAAGGCGGAAGGACGCCCGGTGACGGACGAGACCACGAAGATCGCCTCCTGCTTCTTCGAGGTCGATTGCGATCCGGCGGGCATCGTCTCCTTCGACGAGATGAAGGGGATCGTCGCCGAAGGCTCGGCCCAGATCGCCGACGCGCGGCCAGCGGGCCGGTTCTCCGGCGCCGATCCTGAACCGCGCCCCGGCATGCGCGGCGGCCACATGCCCGGCGCGAGGAACGTGCCGGCCGCCTCGCTGTCGCGCCGGGGCAGCCTGCTGCCGGTGGAGGAGTTGCGCGCGGCGCTGGAAGGGGCGGGGCTCGACCTGTCGAAGCCGGTCGTCACCTCCTGCGGCTCCGGCGTCACGGCTGCCGTGATCTCGCTCGCGCTGGCTTCGGTCGGCCATGA
>DAOMOI010000188.1:0-4956 GCA_035444225.1 Aquamicrobium sp.
ATCACCGAGTTGACGGTCAGGCTCTACGGCATTCCGCAGGCGATCTCCGGCGGCGTCTGCCCGTTCCCGGACGTCGATTCGGCCTGCAAGGCGGTGATCGAGACGGTGCAGATGGGCGTGCCGGTGGCGCGCATCGAGCTGATCAACGGGCTCGGCATGCGCGCCTTCAACACCTATGCCAAGCTCGGCTATTCCGAGACGCCCTATCTGTTCGTCGAGTTCCACGGCACCGAGGCGGGCGTGGCCGAGCAGGCGCAGACTTTCGGCGAGATCGCCGAGGCGCATGGCGGCGGGCCGTTCCACTGGACCGCCGACGCCGACGAGCGCAACCGGCTGTGGAAGGCGCGCCACGATGCCTACTGGGCCGGCATGAGCCTGCGCCCCGGCGCGCGCGCGCTTTCCACCGACGTCTGCGTGCCGATCTCGCGGCTGGCCGAATGCATCGTCGAGACCGAGGCCGACATCGCCGCGACCGGCCTCGTCGCGCCGATCGTCGGCCATGTCGGCGACGGCAACTTCCACGTGCTGGCGCTGATGGACATGGACGATCCGAAGGAAGTCGAGGCGGTTGAGGCGTTCGTTTCCCGGCTCAACATGCGCGCCATCGCCATGGACGGCACCTGCACCGGCGAGCACGGCGTCGGCCAGGGCAAGGCCGCCTTCCTGCCGCACGAGCTGGGCGGCGGCGTTGACGTGATGCGCGCGATCAAGCAGGCGATCGACCCCGACGACATCATGAATCCGGGCAAGGTGCTGCCGGGCTGAGCGGTTTTCACTCGATTCACGAACGCCCGCGCCGCCCCTCATCCGCCCTTCGGGCACCTTCTCCCCGTGAACGGGGAGAAGGGGAAGCGGCGCCGTCGCGGCAGTTTCTCCTCTCCCCGTTCACGGGGAGAGGATGAAGGCCAAGCAGGTGAGGGGCAGCGCAAGCGGCTATCCTATTGAGTTCCCCCGACCGGCCTTCCTCGTTTGCCTCTTTCTCGACAACGTGCTGAACTTATCCTTGGACACGTCCTGGAAAAGAATCGGCGGGAGATAAGGTGGCACGGCTGTTCGTCGCCATCGGCGGATTGATCGTTCTGGCGCTGACGGCGGCGCTGGTCGCGCCCTATTTCGTCGACTGGACCTCCTATCGCGCCGATTTCGAGCGCGAGGCCGGGCGCATCCTCGGCCGCGAGGTGACGGTACGCGGCAGCGCCACTGCGCGGCTGCTGCCGTTTCCCTCCGTCAGCTTCACCGACGTCGCCGTCGCCGGCACCGCGCCGGGCGAGACGGCGATGACGGTCGAGACCTTCTCCATGGACGCCGAGCTTGCGCCGTTCATGCGCGGCGACGTCCACATCTTCGACATGCGGCTGGTGCGGCCGGCGGTGTTCGTCGATCTCGCCGCCGACGGCGCGCTCGACTGGGCGATGCGGCCGTCCGTCCCGGTCGGGGCAAGCCACATCTCGCTCGAAAGGCTGACCGTGACGGAAGGCAAGGTCGAGCTGCGCCACGCCGCCAGCGGCCGCATCCATCGCCTCACGGAGATCAATGCCGACATTTCGGCGCGCGCGCTGACCGGCCCGTGGCGCGTGGACGGCTCGCTGCGGCTCGACGGCATGCGCATGGCGCTTCAGGCCTCGACCGGGCAGGCCGACGGCGAGGGCGGGATGCGGCTGCGGGTCCAGGCGCGGCCGGAACGCTACGCGCTGGCGCTGGAGACCGACGGCAACGCCCGCATCGAGGACGGGCGCGCGCTCTATTCCGGCGGCTTCAGGCTCAATGCTCCAGTGGCCCCGGTGGCGGCCGAGCCGCGAGCCGCCGGCCTACCGGCTGAGCGGGACGTTCGCGCTCGACCATGCCGCGCTTGCGGTCGAGCAATTCCGCTTCGAGACCGGCTCGCCGCAGGACCCCTACGTCGCCGAGGGCAACGCCTCCTTCGATCTGGGTACGGCGCCGCGCTTTCTCATCCGCGCCGACGGCGCGCAGATCCGCTTCGACGACGCGGCGGGCGAGGCCGGTGGCGAGGAGGGCGGCCGCTTCGACCTGCGCCAGCGGCTGGCGGCGCTGCACGAATTCCTGCTCGCCGCGCCGCGCCCGACCATTCCCGGCCGCATCGAGATGCTGCTGCCGGCCGTGGTGGCGGGCGACACCACGGCGCGCGACGTGCATCTCTTCGCCGAGCCTTCCCAGTCGGGCTGGAGCGTCGCCTCGCTCGGCGCGACGCTGCCGGGCCGCGCCACGCTGGAGGCCAAGGGTGAGCTCGCCGTGGGCGACGAGGCGCTCGGCTTCGACGGCTCGCTGCTGCTCGCCGTCGCCCAGCCGTCCGGCTTCGCGGCGTGGCTGGCGCGCGACGTGGACGATGCCATCCGCCGCCTGCCGGCGGCCGGCTTCAGCGCCGATGTCGCGCTCTCGCCCGAACGCCAGACTTTTCGCGATCTCGAACTTGTGCTGGGCGACGCGACGTTTCGCGGCGAGGCCGAAAGCCGCACGCCGGAAGGGGTGCGGCCGTCGCTGGCATTGAAACTCGACGGCGATAGGCTCGATGTCGAGGGCATGGCCGCCTTCGCCTCGCTTTTCGTCAGCGATGCCGGCGAGGCGCGGCTTGCCGACCGCGACCTCGAACTGGAGATCGCGGCCGGGCCGGTCTCGGCCGCCGGGCTTACCGCCGACACGCTCGACACGGCGCTGCGGATGAAAGAGGGCCGGCTCGAAATCGACCGCCTCGCCATCGGCGGGCTGGAGGGCGCCAATGTCAGCGCCACGGGCACGCTCAATGGTTTAGGCGACCTCGGCGCGGCTCCTGCGGGCACCATCGACGCCAGCATCATCGCCGCCGATCTCGCGCCGCTGGTCTCGGCGCTCGCGGGGCGCTTTCCCGACAGCCGGCTTGCCGCGCAGGCGCTCGGCCGGGCGCGGGCCTATCCCGGCCTCTACGAGGACGCCTCGCTGCGGGTCGAGGCGCGCATGGCGCAAGACGGCGCTCTCGCGCTCAATGCCGCGGGCGAGGCGGGCAGCACCGCCTTCCGGCTCGACGTAAACGCGCGCGACCTTGCCCGACATCTTGCAGGCGGATTGGCGACAATGCCGCTCACGGCCGAACTGACCGCGCGCAACGACGAGGCGGCTGCGCTCTATGCGCTGTTCGGCCTGCCGGCGCTGCCGCTCGGCCTTGCCGGCGCGGCCGAAGCCGGCCTGTCCTTCGACGGGACGATGGATGGCGGGCAGGCGGGCTTCACCTTTTCGGGCGACGACCTGAACCTCGTCTTCAAGGGCGAGGCGGGATTGAAAGGGACGGGGCTTTCGGCCAGCGGCGAGGCGCTTCTGTCGTCGGACGATCTCGAACCCTGGCTGGCGGCGGCCGGCGTGGCGCTCCCCGGCTTCGGCCTCGGCCTGCCGGCGGCGCTCGAAAGCCAGCTCGATCTCGATGACGGCCTGCTTGTCCTGTCCGGCCTGCGCGGCGAGATCGTCGGCGCCTCGGTCAGCGGCGACGTCAATGCGGGTCTGCGCGAGGGCGTGCCGCACCTGACCGGCGCGCTGGCGCTGGGGAGCCTCGACCTCGCGCCGCTGACCGAGATGGTCACCGGCGCGGCCGCGCTCGATGCGGGCGGGGATGGCGGCTGGCCGGAGGCGCCCTTCGCGGCAACGGCCGCCGCGCCCGTGACCGCCGAGCTCGATCTCGCCGCCGGCCGGCTCTGGCTCGGCGATTTCGCCGAGGCGCGAGATGCCCGCATGCGGCTCACTCTCGACCGCGACGGGCTGGCGATCGCGGATCTCGCCGCGTCGATGCTGGGCGGAGCCGCGTCGGGAATCGTCGATTTCCGCAACGATGGCGGCACGGGGCTGTTCTCGGCCCAGCTTCGGCTCGACGATGCCGACATTGCCGCGCTGGTCGGCGATGCCGGCCTTTCCGGCAGGGCCAGCCTGACGGCATCGGTGACCGCGAGCGGAAAGTCCGTCGACGGCCTCGTCGCCGCGCTGTCCGGCTCGGGCACGGCGGCGCTGCGCGATATCGCCATTGCCGGCATCGCGCCCGACGTTTTCCCCGACCTGATCGCGCGCGCCGACGCGGCCGGCGCGGAGATCGACGCGGCCGCGGTCTCGGCTTTCGCGCCGCCTTTGGTGCGGGCCGGGACGTTCGAGGCCGCCGGCGTCGACATCGCGTTTACGCTGGCGAACGGGGCGCTGCGCGCACCGCCCTTCCGGCTCGAAACGCAAGGGGCGGCGCTTGCCGGCGAGGTCGGGGCCGATTTCATCCGGCGCAGCATCGCCGCCGAGGCCACGCTCGTCTTCGACCCGGCCCAGGAGGCGCTTGCCGGCGCGGAGCCGGCGGTGCGTTTCACCGCCTCCGGCCCGCTCGATGCCTTGCGCGTCGATGTCGACACCGGGCCGTTGGCGCAGTTCCTGACCCAGCGCGCGCTGGAGCTGGAGCAGCAGCGCGTCGAGGCGATGCAGGCGGCGCTGGTGGAAAAGCAGCGCCTGCGCCGCGAGGCGCGCTACTATGCGGCACTCGCGGCGGAACGCGAGGCCGCGCAGAAGGCGGCCGAAGAAGCCGAGCGGCTGGAGCGGGAACGGCTGGAGCGCGAGGAACGGGAGCGGCTTCGCCGCGAGGAGGAGGCCGAACGCCGGCGCCTCGACGACGAGGCGCGCCGCGCGCAAGAGGAAGCGCGCCGGCAGGCGGCGGAGAAGGCGGCCGAGGAAGCGGCGGCGCGCTCCGAGGCCGAGCGCCGGCGCGACGAGGATGCGCGGCTGCGGGCCGAGGTCGAGGCGCTTCTGCGCGCCCGCGCGCAGGAGGACGCCGCCCCGCCGCCGACGCCGCAATCGCTGGAGATCATGCCGACGCCGGCGCCGCGCGACATGTCCGTCGGCGAGCCGCTGCCCGCAATCGGCGGCGGGGCCACGATCAGCGATTTCCTGCGCGCGATCGGCGCCGACAGGTAGGCCGTCGCGGAAGCAATCCGCCTCGACCCTCTG
>DAOMOI010000189.1:0-4933 GCA_035444225.1 Aquamicrobium sp.
CCCTGATCTTCGGCATATTGCGCTTCGCCCATTTCGCCCATGGCGACATGATGACGATCGGCGCCTTCGTCGCGCTGGTCTGCGTGGCGCTGTTCACGGGCGGCGAAAGCATAGCCGGCCTGCCGGCCGCCTTCGTGCTGATGCCGATCGCCATGGCGGTGACGGCGCTCGCCGCCATCGGCATCGACCGCGGCTTCTACGCGCCGCTGCGCCGGGCCAAGGTCCGGCCCGTCGTCATCGTCATGTCCTCCATCGGCGTCATGCTGATGATGCAGGGGCTGGTGCGTCTGTTCGCCGGCACCGGCACGTGGCAGCTCGAGGCCGGCGGCGCCAAGACCATCTACCGCCTGCCGCTGCTCGGCCGCGACGTCATCCTCACCCAGCCGCAGGCGCTGCTGATCGGCTTCACGGCGCTCGCGGCGATCGCGCTCCATTTCTTCCTCACCCGCTCGCGCATGGGCAAGGCGATGCGCGCCGTCTCCGACAACCCCGACCTCGCCCGCGTCTCAGGCATCTCCATCGACAGCGTCGTGCGCGCGACATGGGCGATCGCCGGCGCGCTGGCAGCCGCCGCCGGCACGCTGCTCGCGCTCGACGTTACGCTGAAGCCCGACCTCGCCTTCAACATCATCCTGCCGATCTTCGCGGCGGCCATCGTCGGCGGCATCGGCCAGCCCTACGGCGCGATGGCCGGCGGCATGCTGGTCGGCTTCACCGAAACCTTCGCCGTGTTCAACTGGTCGGTGCTGTTGCGTCCGCTCCAGCCCTGGCTGCCCGATTTCATCGACATTCCCAACCGCATCGCCTTCGTGCCGACCGAATACAAGATCGTCGTCCCGTTCTTCATCCTGATCGCGGTGCTGATCTGGCGGCCGACCGGCATCTTCAAGGGAAGGGTGGTGAAATGAGCACGCTTCCCCGTCGCGAGATCGCCCTGTTCGCCGGGCTCGCCGTCCTCGTCGCGCTGGTCTTCGCCTCGATGGGCGCGGCCTATGGCACGCGTATGATGGTGGAGGCCTCGTGCTACGCCATCATCGGCCTCGGCCTCACCATCCAGTGGGGCTATGCCGGGCTGTTCAATGTCGGCGTCATGGGCTTCATCGCCCTTGCCGCCTTCGTCAGCCTGTTCGTCACCTATCCCGTCAACGGCGCCTTCTGGGATTCGGACATGCCGAGCCAGCTCGGCCATGCCGGCCTCGCCATCGCCATCGGCGCGGCGGCCGTCTACGCGGCCAGCCAGACCCATCGCCTCGGCCTGCCGAAGAAATGGCGCACGCTGCTGACCCTGATCGTGCTCGCCATCGCCTATCTGTGGGCGCAGTCGATCTTCGACCCGGCCACGGCGCAGGTCGAGCGCGGCGCCGGCTGGGTCGGTGGGCTCGGCCTTCCCGTCTGGCTCGGCTGGGTCGCGGGCGGCGCGGCCGCCGGCGCGCTCGGCTGGGCCATGGGCCGCATCACGCTGGGCTTACGCGCTGACTACATGGCCATCGCCACGCTCGGCATCTCCGAGATCGTCAAGGCCTTCCTGAAGAATGCCGACTGGCTGACACGCGGCACGCTCACCGTCTCGCCGATCCCGTGGCCGGTGCCGACTCCGCAGGAGCTGGGCTTCGTCACCTCGCGCGCCGCCTATCTCTCGGTGACCGCGCTGCTGATCGTCGTCATCTTCGTGCTGCTGCAACGGGCCTGGCATTCGCCCTGGGGCCGGATGATGCGGGCGATCCGCGACAACGAGGTCTCCGCCGCCGCCATGGGCAAGGACATCAACCGCCGCCGGCTCGAGATCTTCGTGCTCGGCAACGTGCTGATCGGCATCGGCGGCGCGGCGCTCGTCACCTTCACCTCGATCTTCGACCCGTCCGCCTTCGTGCCGCTCAACCACACCTTCCTGATCTGGGTGATGGTCATCCTCGGCGGCGCCGGCAACAATCTCGGCACGCTGTTCGGCGTCGTGCTGGTCTACATCATCTGGACCATGTCGGAGCCGGCCGCCCTCTTCCTGTTCGGCCAGATCGCCCAGTGGGGCGATGCGCTGTTCGACTGGAAGGCCCCGGCCGACTTCGCCACGCGCGCGCTCCAGATGCGGGTCTTCGTCATCGGCCTGACGATCACGCTCGTCCTGCGCTTCGCCCCCAACGGGCTCCTGCCGGAAAAGCCGGTGAAATACGAATAGGTCAGTAGACCGGACGTATTTGTCCTGATAAACGGGCGGCAATCCATCGCGATTGCCGCCTTTCATCATGATATTGCGCCGCAAAAGCCGGGCGACCGCCCGTCCGCCGCGATAGCGGCATGGATTTTCTTCGACGTTATTCCCGCAATCACCGCTTTTCACAGGCCGGCGGCACTTTCCGCCAACGCCGGACGGGCCTACACTTCAAGGCAATTCAGGCCCTCATGGTTCTCGCGTGGACGGCGGGACAGCCCAGAGGGAACCACCTGAAGCCCCCGCTCCGGGAGCGACGGCTTCGTCTGCGGCTTCGCCGCAGGCAAGACAGATCGTCCGGATGTCCAAGGCGGGATCGCCCGAGAAGGTTATCGGCCCCTGGATTACCTTGGGTCATGAGCCGTTGAAGGCGAACCGATGCTGCCATGAAGGCCGGGCAAGTCCTTCGATGGTATGTCGCCTGCGATGCTTCGGCGCGCGACGGCATGGTCGGAAGCGGATGCAGCCTTCGGGATGCCCCGCCACGGCCGTTCCATGAAAGCGACGCGTCTGCCCGCTTCGGCGGAGCGATCGCGGAACGCCTTCATGCAACAGGGAGGCGCTGGGAGAAATCCCGGCGCCGACTGTTTTCATGGGGCGTGAAAGCGCGCGAAGCGGCGCAGGCGCGCTACAGCAGGTCGATCAGGAACGGGATCAGCGGCGAGTCGGCAGGCGGCATCGGATAGTCGCGCAAATTCTTCGGCCGCACCCATTTCAGCGCCTGATGCTCGCGCGGCTGGGGGAAGCCCCAGTAGCGGCGGCAGACGAAGAGCGGCATCAACAGGTTGAAGCTGTCATAGGAATGGCTGGCGAAGGTGAGCGGCGCCAGGCACGCCACCTTGGTCTCGATGCCGAGTTCCTCGGCCAGCTCGCGCACCACTGTCTCTTCCGCCGTCTCGCCCGGCTCGATCTTGCCGCCGGGGAACTCCCACAGGCCGGCGAGCTGCTTGCCCTCCGGCCGCTGCGCGATCAGAACCCGCCCGTCGGCGTCGACCAGCGCGCAGGCCGCGACGAGAAGCAGCTTCTTCGGCCCGGCGGCGTCGCTCATGCGTGTTCGTCCTGCGGCGGCTGGCGGTAGTGATAGCGATAGGCTTCAGTGAAGCCCATCGAGCGATAGAGGCCGAGGGCGCTCTCATTGTCGGCCTCGACCTGAAGCCAGGCCGTGCGCGCGCCCCGCGCCTGCGCCCATTTCAGCGCCGAGAGCAGGACGCGCCGGCCGAAGCCCTGGCCGCGCCGGCTCGTCTCCGTCGCCATCTCGAACAGGCCGGCAAGGTCGTTGTCATGGACGCAGATCGCGGTCGAGACCGGCTGCCCGCCCTCCTCGAGCACGAACAGGCCGCAATCGGGCTGGATCGAGCTGATGATCTCGGACAGGCCGGGGCGAAGCGCGGGATCGAGACTGCGGATGGCGATCGCGGCATTGATGAAGCGGCCCATGTCCTTCAACGGGATCTGGTGCATGGCCTCGCCCACCATCGCCGGCGTCAGCGGCGCGCGCATGACCAGTGATTCGGCGAAGCGCGTCCAGCCGGCAGCATCGAGATGTTCGGTGATAGCCGGCGCCGCCAGCGGCGAGATGCGGAAGGTCAGCGGCCGGCCATAGGCAGCGAAGCGGCGCGCCGAGCGCGCGATGCGCTCGGTCAGGCCGGCGTCGTCGGCCGGGTCGAGCGGATTGATCGAGTTCAGCCGCTTGGCCGGGTGCCCGCCGGTCAGGCGCACGGCCCAGGTGCCGTCATAATGGACGGAAGTGGCCGGCCACGCGCGGAACCCCGCCGCCTCGAAGCGGCGGACGGTCGCGAGTTCGCGGATCGGCTTGTCTCCCACGCCCACGCCTAGCTGCGGTAGTCGCCGTTGATGGCGACGTATTCCTTGGTCAGGTCGCAGGTCCACACCGTGGCCTTGCCGCGGCCGATGCCGAGATCGACGCGGATCGCGACCTCGTCGCGCTTCATGTAGGCCGAGGTCTCGTCCTCGGAATAGGCCGGGTCGCGCTCGCCCTCATGCGCCACGCGGATATCGCCGAACCAGATGGCCAGCAAATCGCGGTCGGCCGGCTCGCCGGCCTTGCCGACGGCCATGACCACGCGACCCCAATTGGCGTCCTCGCCGGCCACCGCCGTCTTGACCAGCGGCGAGTTGGCGATGGACAGCGCGATGCGCTTGGCCGAGCGGGCGGACTTCGCACCGGTCACCGTCACCTCGATCTGCTTGCGCGCGCCCTCGCCGTCGCGCACCACCTGGAGCGCGAGGTTCTTCAGGATGCGGTTCAGCGCCCGGCGGAACTGGGCCAGCCGCGCGTCCTTCGGGTCCGTAATGCGCGGCGCGCCGCGCTTTTCCGCCTTGCCGGTGGCGAACAGGATCAGCGTGTCGCTGGTCGAGGTGTCGCTGTCCACCGTCACCGCGTTGAAGGTCTTGGCCGTGCCCTTCGACAGCATGTCCTGAAGCACCCGCGCCTCGATCGGCGCGTCGGTGGCGACGAAGGACAGCATCGTCGCCATGTCGGGCGCGATCATGCCCGCGCCCTTGGCGATGCCGTTGATCGTCACCGCCACACCGCCGAGATCGACCGTGGCGGTCGCGTATTTCGGGTAGGTGTCGGTGGTCATGATCGCCCGGCCGGCTTCCGCCCAGCCGTCGCCCTGCGCGCCGGCGACCATATCGTCGAGAAGATGGGCGAACTTCGTCGTGTCGAGCGGCTCGCCGATCACGCCGGTCGAGGCGAGGAAC
>DAOMOI010000190.1:0-4927 GCA_035444225.1 Aquamicrobium sp.
TCGTGCTGCGCTTCGAGGGCGCGGGCGTAGAGGAGCGCGGCGTGGTCGAGGCCGAGGATGCCGCCATACTCGTCTGGCGCGGTGTGCCAGGGCAGGACGCAGAAGCCGACATCGGCGAGCGGATGGCCGAGCGTCGAAAGCTCCCAGTCGAGGATGCCGATGACCCTGGGTTCGGTCGGATGGAACATCAGGTTGCCGAGCCGGAAGTCGCCATGGGCGATCGACACCCGGCCGTCATCCTCCGGCAGGTTCGCCGGCAGCCATTCGGCCAGCGCCTCCAGATCGGGAACAGGCTCGCCGGTGGATTGGTGAAGCTGCTTCGTCCAGCGGGCGATCTGGCGCTCGAAATAGTTTCCCGGACGGCCGTAATCGGCAAGGCCGATCTCGTCGGGCTTCACGGCATGGAGCTTCGCCAGCGCCTCGGCCATGCCGAGATAGATGCCGCGGCGCTCCTGCGGCGGGAGATTCGGCAAGGCAGCGTCCTCGAAGACGCGGCCGTCGAGCCGCTCCATCAGGTAGAACGGCGTGCCCAGCGGCTCGTCGTCGTCATGGAACAGGACAGGACGCGGCACCGGCACGCCGGTCGGCGCCAAGGCCTCCAGCACGCGATATTCGCGATCGACGGCATGGGCGCCGCGCAGGATCGGGCCGGCCGGCTTCTTGCGCAGCACCAGCCGGCGCGCGCCGTAATCGACGAAATAGGTCGGGTTGGACTGGCCGCCGCCGATGACCTCCAGCCGCATCTCGCCCTCGCCGAACCGCTGGCGCAGGAATGACCGCAACGCCTCGGGGTCGAAATCGGTCTTCACTGACGTCGTCTGCATGATCATCCCTCAGTTCGAAGCCGGCGCGGGCACATCCCAACGCCAGAAATCGTTGCCCTCGGCCTCGAGGTTGCGGTTGAGCACCATCTTGTGGACCTCGTCGGCGCCGTCCACCAGCCGCGCCTGGCGGGCGTAGCGGTAGATCCATTCGAGCGGGGTATCCTTCGAATAGCCGCGCGCGCCGTTGATCTGGATCGCCGTGTCGGCGGCATGGTGCAGCAGGTTGGCGACATGCACCTTGGCCATCGACACCTCCTTGCGCGCATAGCCGCCACGGTCGAGCTCCCACGCCGCCTTCATCACCAGCAGGCGGCCGATCTCGATCCGCATGGCGAGGTCGCCCAGCATCATCCGGATCGACTCGCGCTTCGACAGCCGCTCGCCGAAGGCGAAGCGTTCCGCCGCATAGGTGCGGGCGATCTCGACGCACCGCTTCGACAGGCCGAGCCAGCGCATGCAATGGGTCAGCCGCGCCGGGCCGAGGCGCATCTGCGTCAGCTTGAATCCGTCGCCCTCCTCGAGCAGCCGGTTCCCGACGGGAATCTCCATGTCCTCGAACACCAGCTCGCAATGGCCGCCATGCTCCTCCGGCCCCATGATCGGGATGCGCCGCTCGATGCGCCAGCCTGGCTGGTCGCGGTCGAACATGAAGGCGGTCAGCCCCTTGTGCGGGTCGTCGGAGGTGCGCGCCAGCAGGATGAAGTGCCGCGCCTCCTCCGCGCCGGTGATGAACCATTTGCGGCCGCGGATCACGTAGCGGTCGCCCTTCCGCGTCGCGGCGGTCAGCATCATCGACGGGTCGGAGCCGCCGCCCGGATGCGGCTCGGTCATCACGAAGGCGGAGCGCACCTTGCCGTCGACGATCGGCTTCAGCCAGCGCTCCTTCTGCGCCGGCGTCGCCGCCAGCTCCAGCACCATCATGTTGCCGTCGTCGGGCGCGGCGGAATTGAACACCGCCGGGCCGAAGATCGAGCGGTTCATCGCCTCGTAGCACACGGCCATGCCGACCTTGCCCAGCCCCTGCCCGCCGGTCTCGGGCTTCAGTTGCAAGCACCACAGCCCCTCGGCGCGCGCCTCGGCCCTCAGCGTGTCGAGAAGGTCGAGGCGGATGTTCTCATGGGTGTCGTAGCTGGCCGGGTCCGCTTCCAGCGGCAGCACGCGATCCTCGACGAAGCGGGCGATGCGGGCGCGGAAATCCTCGATGCGCGGCGATACCGTGAAATCCATGTCCGCCCCCTAGAGCGACGAAACGAGATGGCCGCCATCGACCACGAGCGAGGCGCCGGTGATGTAGCGGCCGGCATCGGACGCGAGCAGCAGCAGCGCCCCGTCGAGATCGCCGGGCTGGCCGAGCCGGCGCTGCGGGATGCGCCTGACCAGCGCCTGCCCGGCCTCGCTGGCGAAGAAGTCCTGATTGAGGTCGGTCTCGAAATAGCCGGGGCACAGCGCGTTGACGCGGATGCCGTAGCGCGCCCATTCGAGCGCCAGCGCCCTGGTCAGGTGGACCAGCCCGCCCTTGGAGGCGGCATAGGCGGGGACGTTGCCGGCGACGCGGTGGCCGAGGATCGAGGCGATGTTGACGATGGCGCCGCCGCGCCCGGCTTCCTTCAGCCCGCGCGCGACGGCCTGCGCGACGAGGAAGCAGCCCTTGAGGTTGGTGTCGAGCACGCGGTCCCATCCCGCCTCGTCGAGGTCGAGCGCAGGGGCGGTGCCGCTCAGGCCCGCATTGTTGACGACGATGTCGAACGGCTCGGCCGAGGCGAGCGCCGCCTTGACCGAGGCCGCGTCGGAGACGTCCATCTCCAGCGCCCGCGCCGTGCCGCCCGCGGCGGCGATATCGGCCACCGCGGCGTCGAGCGCGCCGCGCCGGCGCGCGGCGAGCGTGACCGCCACCCCCTGCCGGGCCAGAACCCTGGCGAAATGCAGCCCCAATCCGCCCGACGCGCCGGTCACGAGCGCCGACTTGCCAGAAAGGTCATCGAAAATCATCAGCGTCTCCCCGGCCTGCCGCAGGCTCGTCCATCGCTATTTCCACAGGTGGATTTTTAAGTGTATTCACATATGATTTCAAAGTCCACGGTCCGTGCGGCCGCGCGCGCCCGGGCGAAGCCCGGAGACGCGCGGCGAAAGGCGAAGCCGATCAGTTGCGGGCCCTGTCGACCAGCTTTTTCTCGGCGATCCCCGCGCGCCCGCAGGGCGAAGCCCGAGGACGCGCGACGAAGGACCGTGGATCGCCTTAGTTGCGGGCCTTGTCGACCAGCTTGTTCTGGGCGATCCACGGCATCATGCCGCGCAGCTTCTCGCCGACTTCCTCGATCTGGTGCGAGTCGTTGCGGCGGCGGATGCCCTTGAAGCGGGCCATGCCGGAACGGTACTCCTGCATCCATTCCGAGGTGAACTTGCCGGTCTGGATGTCGTCGAGCACGCGCTTCATCTCGGCCTTGGTCTCGGCGGTGATGATGCGCGGGCCGGAGACGTACTCGCCCCACTCGGCGGTGTTGGAGATCGAGTAGTTCATGTTGGCGATGCCGCCCTCATAGATCAGGTCGACGATCAGCTTCACCTCGTGCAGGCACTCGAAATAGGCCATCTCCGGCGCGTAGCCGGCTTCCACCAGCGTCTCGAAGCCGGCGCGGATCAGTTCGACCAGGCCGCCGCACAGCACGACCTGCTCGCCGAACAGATCGGTCTCGCACTCTTCCTTGAAGGTGGTCTCGATGATGCCCGAGCGGCCGCCGCCGACGCCGCAGGCGTAGGACAGGCCGAGGTCGAGCGCGTTGCCGGAGGCGTCGTGATGGACGGCGACCAAGCAAGGCACGCCGCCGCCGCGCTGGTATTCGCTGCGCACGGTGTGGCCCGGACCCTTCGGCGCGACCATGAGAACGTCGATGGTGGACTTCGGCTCGATCAGGCCGAAATGGACGTTGAGGCCGTGGGCGAAGGCGATCGCGGCGCCGTCGCGGATGTTGGGGGCGATCTCGTTGTTGTAGATGTCGGCCTGAAGCTCGTCGGGGGTGGCCATCATCATCAGGTCGGCCCACTTGGCGGCTTCGGCGACGGTCATGACCCTGAGGCCGTCGGCCTCGACCTTCTTGGCCGTGGCCGAGCCGGACTTCAAGCCGATGGCGATGTCCTTGGCGCCCGAATCCTTCAGGTTGAGCGCATGCGCCCGCCCCTGCGAACCGTAGCCGATGATGGCGACCTTCTTGCCCTTGATGAGATTGAGATCGGCGTCGCGATCGTAATAGACACGCATTGGCATTTCCTTCCCTTGATCTTCCCTTGGGGTTGTGAACTCAGCCGGCGGGCGCCGGCGTCTGGCTTGCCCCGTAGAGGGCGAAGAACTGCCGCGTCGCTTCCGCGGCCTCGCGCGCGATGCGCGCCTCGGTCATCTCCAGCCGGTCGCCGAGCAGCAGCCTGATCTGCACGTCGCGCCCGACCAGCCCGAAGAAAGTGCGGAAGGCGGCCTCGGTGTCGTCGAAGCGTAGCAGACCGACCTCGCAGCCGGCTTCCAGCAACGGCTTCAGCCGTTCGCCGATGGCGAAGCGGCCATTGGCGAGCACGATCTCGCCGAGATTGCTGCGGCGCGAGCCGGCATGGGCGACGGCGACGCGGTTCAACGCGACCGAGGTGCGCGAGGAGATGACGGACAGCCAGTCGGCGGCGAAA
Organism: Aquamicrobium sp.; assembly: GCA_035444225.1. Classification (GTDB taxonomy): domain Bacteria; phylum Pseudomonadota; class Alphaproteobacteria; order Rhizobiales; family Rhizobiaceae; genus Aerobium. The sequence continues at coordinate 4,494 of DAOMOI010000190.1, forward strand.
CGCTCGAGGCTGTCGCGCAGACCGGCCGCGTCGAGGCGCGCCCGGTCGAAGCTGCCGGCGCGGACGCGCGATGCCTGCCACCGCACGGTGGCGGTCAACAGGCCGTCGCGGTCGCCGAACCATTTGTAGAGCGTTTCCTTGGAGCAGCGGGCGCGGCGCGCCACGGCGGTCATGGTCAGCGCCTCGCGCCCCTCGACCAGAAGGGCGAGCACGGCATCGAGCACCTCGCCCTGGCGCGGGCTGACCGAGCCGGCATCCGGCTCCTCGCCGGCCCCGACGCGCGGGTCGCGCAGCGAAAGAGCGCCCGAGCGGGCCGTGCCCGCCGATGCTCCCGATCCCGCCGCCTGCCCTGCCTTCACCGCTGCCTCGCCTTCGTCATCGCGTCCTGGCGACCGTCGCGTTCAGCGACCCGCCGCGCCTTCATCGCCGCCGCG
>DAOMOI010000191.1:0-4926 GCA_035444225.1 Aquamicrobium sp.
CCGCCTTCCGCTTTCCCAACCTGTTCCGGCGGCTCTTCGCCGAGGGCGCGTTCAACACCGCCTTCATCCCGCTCTTCGCCAAGGAGCTGGAGGGCGAGGGGCCGCAAGCCGCCCGCCGCTTCGCCGAGGACGTGCTTTCCGTGCTGATGGCGGCGCTGATCGCGCTGTCGGCGCTCGCCATCCTGTTCATGCCGTTCCTGGTCGAATGGCTGATCGCGCCGGGCTTCGCCGACGACCCGGACAAGCTCGACACGACCGTGCTTTTGACGCGCGTCATGTTCCCCTACCTTTTCTTCATGTCGCTGGTGGCGATGCTGTCGGGCATCCTGAACTCGATGCGCCGCTATTTCCTCGCCGCGATCGTGCCGGTGCTGCTCAACATCATCCTGATCGGCGTGCTCATCGTCGCGCTCGGCCTCGGCTTCGACGCCGGCCGGACGGGTCTGTGGCTGGCCTGGGGCGTGTTCGCTTCGGGCGCGGCGCAGCTCTTCTTCCTGTGGCGGGGCGTGCGCCGCGAAGGCTTCTCGCTGTCGCTGCGCCGGCCCGCGCTCACCCCGGACGTGAAGCGGCTGCTCGTGCTGATGGGGCCGGCGCTGCTGACCGGCGGCGTCACCCAGATCAACCTCCTCGTCGGCCAGATCATCGCCTCCTCGCAGGAGGGCGCGATCTCGATCCTCAACTATGCCGACCGCATCAACCAGCTGCCGCTCGGCGTCATCGGCATCGCCATCGGCGTGGTGCTGCTGCCGGAACTGTCGCGCACGCTCAAGGCCGGGAACCTCGACGACGCCCAGCATCTCCAGAACCGCTCGCTCGAATTCGGGCTGGGGCTGACGCTGCCGGCGGCGGTCGGCTTCATGCTGTTTTCCGGCCCGCTGGTCAACATCCTCTACGAGCGCGGCGCGTTCACGCCCGAGACCACGGCGCTGACGGCCGCCGCCCTTTCCGCCTTCGCCACCGGCCTGCCGGCCTATGTGCTGATCAAGGTGTTCTCGCCGGCCTATTTCGCCCGGCTCGACGTCCGCAGCCCGATGTGGTTCTCCTTCGCCGCGGTCGTCGTCAACATCGTCGGCAGCCTTGCCCTGTTTCCGTATTACGGCCATGTCGGCATCGCCGCCGCCACCTCGATCTCGGCCTGGCTCAATTTCGCCCTGCTCGCCGGCGTTCTGTGGTGGCGCGGCGATTTCCGCCCGTCGCCGGTCACGCTTCGCCGCGTCGTCATGATCGTCTTCGCCAGCATCGCCATGGGTGCGCTGGTCCTGCTGCTTGCCATGGCGATGGCGCCGTGGCTGGCCGCGCCCTCGACGCTGACGCGCCTCGTGGCGGTCTTCGCCGTCATCGGCATCGCGGTCGTGGCCTATTTCACCCTCGTCATCGCCACCGGCGCCATCGACCGCGAGGAGCTGAAAGCCGCGCTCCGGCGGCGCAAGCGGGGATAGGCGGGGCCGTCACGCAGCGCGGGGCGTGATCTTGTCGAGCGCGTCGCCGAGAGCGCGCTTGCGCTCCATCAACTCATAGCTTGCCTGTAGCCCGAGGAAGAAGCCTTCGGACATGCCGAAATAGCGCGCCAGCCTGAGGTCCGTATCGGCGGTGATCGCGCGCTTGCCGAGCACGATCTCGTTGATGCGCCGCGGCGGCACCCCAATGGCGCGCGCCAGCGCGTTCTGGCTGAGGCCCAGCGGATCGAGGAATTCCTCCTTGAGGATTTCCCCCGCATGCGGGTTGTGCACGAGAAACTCGTCAGTGGTAGTCGACGATTTCGACGTCATATGCGCCTCCTTCCGACCAGCGGAAGCAGATGCGCCACTGGTCGTTGACCCGAATTGAATACTGACCCCTGCGGTCTCCCTTGAGCATCTCCAGCCGGTTTCCCGGCGGGTTTCTCAGATCCTCGATGTTGCTCGCGGAGTCGATCAGGCGCAGCTTCGCCAGCGTCCTTCGGGCAATTTCGGCCGACCATTTCCGGCTGGCGACGCCCCGCCAGAGTCTTTCGCTGTCCCGATCGGCAAAGCTCCGTATCATGGCCATATATAACGCATAACGTTATAAGGATCAATCCATCCCCCTTGATCCCCGATCCGTCATCCGCCATAAGCCGGGCCGACCTTCGGCGCGGCGCGCCGCCCGGCCCTCCACAAGCTTCGGACCCCGACCACCATGAGCAGTTTCAAGCCCCTCGTCTTTTCCGGCGTCCAGCCGACCGGCAATCTCCATCTCGGCAATTATCTCGGCGCGATCCGCAAGTTCGTCGCGTTGCAGGACAGCCATGACTGCATCTATTGCGTGGTCGACATGCACTCGATCACGGCGCAGCTCGTCCATGACGATCTGGCCGGCCAGACGCGCGCCATCACCGCCGCCTTCCTCGCCTCCGGCATCGACCCTGCGAAGCACATCGTCTTCAACCAGAGCCGCGTGCCGCAGCACGCCGAGCTGGCGTGGATCTTCAACTGCGTCGCCCGCATCGGCTGGATGAACCGCATGACGCAGTTCAAGGACAAGGCCGGCAAGGATCGCGAGAACGCGTCGCTCGGCCTGCTCGCCTATCCGTCGCTGATGGCCGCCGACATCCTCGTCTATCGCGCCACCCACGTGCCGGTCGGCGACGACCAGAAGCAGCATCTGGAGCTGACGCGCGACATCGCCGCCAAGTTCAACAACGATTTTTCCAGGAAGATCGGCGAGCTCGGCCTCGGCGTCGAGATGCAGGCCGGCGACGAGACGGTCAACGGTTATTTCCCGCTGACCGAGCCGCTGATCGAAGGCCCGGCCACCCGTGTCATGAGCCTGCGCGACGGCACGAAGAAGATGTCGAAATCCGACCCGTCGGATCTGTCGCGCATCAACCTGACCGACGATGCCGACGCCATCTCGAAGAAGATCAAGAAGGCCAAGACCGATCCCGAGCCGCTGCCGTCCGAGCTTGAGGGCCTGAAGGGCCGGCCGGAGGCTGAAAACCTCGTCGGCATCTATGCCGCGCTCAGCGAGATGAGCCGCGAGGAGGTGATCGCCGAGTTCGGCGGCCAGCAGTTTTCGACGTTCAAGCCGGCGCTGGCCGAGCTTGCGGTGGAGAAGCTGGCGCCGATCGCCGCCGAGATGCGGCGCATTTCAGCCGACCGCGCCTATGTCGACGCGGTGCTGCGCGACGGCGGCGAGCGCGCCGGCGCGCTCGCGGAGGCGACGATGAAGGACGTGCGCCGGATCATCGGCCTGCTCGGCGACTGAGCTTCAGGAGCGGCCGATGCGCCGGAACTGGTCGGGGTCGATGCCGAGGCGCTTCAAGTCGGCCGGGCTGGGCTGGCGATAGCGGTGCATCGCCGCCGATACGGCGAGCGCGCTGCCGGCAAGATCGAGGAAATCGGAGAATCCCCGGGCGAACGTTCTGGGAGACATGGTCGCTGCCTTTCGCTTCGTGCCACGAGGCGAAGATGGGGGCAGGAGAGGCGGCTTGCCAGAGGCGGCGGCGCGCTTGCGGCCATGCGCCGCACGGGGCGGGCGATGGGTGGCGCGCCGGCAGGCTCAGTTGGTGTTGCGCTCTTCCTCGCGCAGCTGGTTCCAGGTGTTCTGCTGGGCCAGCATCGAGCGCAGATAGGCGACGTTCGCCTGCGCCTGTTCGGGCTTCATCTCGCGGCTGGCGATCTCCTCGGCCTCGCTGAAACGGCCTTGCAGGCCGACGACGAGGGCGAGGTTCTGGCGCACGCGGCTGTCGGCCCCTTGCGCCTGCGACGCCTGGCGCAGATAGGTCTCGGCCTGCTTCAGGTCGCCGCCGAGCAGGTGCGACATGCCGAGATTGGAAAGGATGCTCGCTTCGCCCGGCTTCATCTCCAGCGCGCGCGCATAGAGCCGGCGCGCCTCGTCCTGCCGGCCGAGCTGATCGAGGATGGCGGCCTCGGCCGAGACCAGCTTCCAGTCGGGATATTCCGGCGTCTGCGCCCGGCGCACCGCGTCGAGCGCCGGCTCCCGCTCGCCCGCCGCGGCCAGCGCCTTGCCGTAGCCGGCCAGCACCTGCCGCTCCTTGGGATAGTCGATGGCGAGCTTGCGCATCACCGCCAGCGACTGGTCGGCGCGGCCGCTCATCTGCAATCCTTCGGCATAGCGCATGGCCGCGCCGATATCCTTGGGGTTCTTCGCATAGGCGCGGCCCAGCGCGTCGGCGCCGGCGGAAAGCTCGCGCCCCGACGTCGCCCCGCCGCCGACCGAGCCGGTGGTCATCCGGTCCCTGGCCGCGCAGCCGGCCAGCGCGGCGGCGGTCAGCACGGCCAGCGCCGCGATCCGCAACCGCCGTCCCGTGGTCGCTCTTGCGTCGCGATTGCTCGACATCGGCCTGCTCATCTCCGTGAAAGACGGTTTTGGGCGCGCGCGGCACCCTTCAGGAGCAATATTCCGTTAACCCTAACGGACCGTTAATGCGCGGACGCCGAGCGCCGGCCATCCGCGCCGCGCCGTCGGTCCAATCTGTCGCACCTGCGCCGGTAACCATCTGAAAAACAATCGGTTTTTGCCGATTATCCGGGCCTTTTCCTAGCCTCCGCCGGCTGCTGGCACGTCCTTACTTGCGCCAGCGCAAAGTGCCTGTGCGGGGTCGTTCCTACATTCGCCTCATCGAACGCAAGGTCATTCAAGGAGACAGACCATGTTCACGAGACGCGAAGCACTTCTGGGCGTTGCCGGTGCAGCCGCCGCGGTTGCCGCGCTCCCCGGTATGCAGGTTGTGGCCCACGCACGGGAGATGGCCGATCTTCCGCGCGAGAAGGTGGCGCTGGTCGCCCCGCCCTTCGTCCATGCCCACGAACAGGTCGCCACCGGCGGTCCCAAGGTCGTCGAGTTCGCCATGACCATCGAGGAGAAGCCGCTCGTCATCGACGACGACGGCACCGAGTTGCGGGCCATGACCTTCAACGGCTCGATCCCCGGCCCGATGATGGT
>DAOMOI010000192.1:0-4925 GCA_035444225.1 Aquamicrobium sp.
GTTTGCGTGGGACCTCAGGCCGAACCAAGATCGGCGCGGATGCGCGCGAACACGTCGTAAAACATCTTTTCCGTCAGCACGCCGGTGTTCGTGTTGTAGCGCGAGCAATGGTAGCTGGAGAACAGCGTCACGTGGCCGGCCCGGCTTCGTGCGCCGTGGGCGAAGGGGTGGTCGGCCACCCTCAGGCCCAGCGCCCGCACCGTCGATTGATGGGCGATGGTGCCGAGCGTGGCGATGGCACGCAGGTTCGGGTAGCGGGCGATGGTGGCGCTAAGGAAGCGGCGGCAGGTGGCGATCTCGGCGCCGACCGGCTTGTTCTCCGGCGGCACGCAGCGCACGGCGTTGGTCAGCGCCGCGCCCGTCAGCACGACGCCGTCGTCCGGCCGCGCCTGGAACGTGCCGCGTGAGAAGCCGAATCTGTGAAGCGTCGAATAGAGCAGGTCGCCGGCATAGTCGCCGGTGAAGGGCCGGCCGGTGCGGTTCGCCCCGCGCAAGCCGGGCGCCAGCCCGACGATCAGCAGCTCGACCGTCTCGTCGCCGGCGAAGGCGGAAAAGGTCGGCACCGGCGCGTTGAACCAGTCCGGCTCGCGCATGCGCCACTCGGCGATGAAGCCGTGGAGGCGCGGGCACAGCGGGCAGTCGCGGTGCGGCTCGGCGGAAGCGGCCGCTGTGCTTGCGGGCAGGGCGCTCACAATTCGCCTTCGTCGTCGTCGCTCTCCGGCTCGGCCCGGCGCGGCGCGGCGCGCTCGCCCGGCTCGCGGCCGACCTCGCCCCGAAGCGATTGCAGCTCGATGAAATGGTCGGCCTGCCGGCGCAGCTCGTCCGCGATCATCGGCGGCTGCGAGGCCATGGTCGAGACCACCGACACCTTGCGGCCCCGGCGCTGGAGCGCCTCGACCAGCGTGCGGAAGTCACCGTCGCCGGAGAAGATGACGTAGTGGTCCACGCTGTCGGCCAGTTGCAGCGCGTCCACCGTCAGCTCGATGTCCATGTTGCCCTTGACCTTGCGCCGGCCGCTGGAATCGGTGAACTCGCGCGCCGGCTTGGTCACGACCTTGTAGCCGTTGTAGTCGAGCCAGTCGATCAGCGGCCGGATCGAGGAATATTCCTGATCCTCGACCAGCGCGGTGTAGTAATAGGCCCTGAGCAGGTAGCCGCGCTGCTGGAAGCTGGCGAGCAGCTTGCGATAGTCGATGTCGAAACCGAGCGCCCGCGATGTGGCGTAGAGATTGGCCCCGTCGATGAAAAGCGCGATCTTCTCGCGTGGATCGAACATGATTGAAAATTCCTTGTTGCCAATCCCGTTGAGATAGCTGTCCTTTCACGCCATTCCAAGGGGCCGCATCCGCGCGACAAGGGCGCGATCACGACATTGCGAACGGCACCCGCCCCGGCGGCCGTTGACCTTCCGGCAGCTGGAAGGTGCAGCATGAAATGATCGGCACAGTCGTCCAGGACGTTGCTATGTTCCGTCGCATTCTTCAGCTTTCCGCCATCGCGCTTGCCGCGTGCCTCGCCGCCGCCCCGGCCGCGCTCGCGCAGGGCGGGCACGATGCGCATTCGCATGGAGCCGGCGGCGCCTCGCAGGCCTACATGGACGCGATGACGACGATGAACGACGACATGGAAAAGATGGAGATGAGCGGCGAGGCCGGCATCGACTTCGCCCTGATGATGATCCCCCACCACCAGAGCGCCATCGACATGGCGAAGGCCTATCTCGACAGCGGCGACAACGACCCCGAACTGACGAAGCTGTCGCAGGAGATCGTCGCCGCCCAGGAAGGCGAGATCGCCTTCCTGCGCGCGTGGCTGGCGAAGAACGGACGCTGAGCCGGGTGCGAAGTCGGCGCATCGTGACGCTTGTATTTAAGGCCCTTTCGCGATAAAGACCGCGCAATCTCCGACAATTCCACGAATGAAAGGGGCTCCGCATGGCCCGCGTTACCGTTGAGGATTGCATCGACAAGGTCGAAAACCGCTTCGAGCTGGTGCTTTTGGCCGGCCACCGCGCGCGGCTCATCAGCCAGGGCGCGCCGATCACCGTCGACCGCGACAAGGACAAGAACCCGGTCGTGGCGCTGCGCGAGATCGCCGACGAGACGCTGTCGCCCGACGATCTCAAGGAAGACCTGATCCACTCGCTGCAGAAGCATGTCGAGGTCGACGAGCCCGAGGCGGACCTGCCCGAGATCGCCGACGCCGCCACCGGCGTCGTGACGGCGGAAGCCGACGACGACGATGCCGTCACCTTCGACCGCATGTCGGAGGAGGATCTGCTCGCCGGCATCGAGGGTCTCGTCCCGCCGGAAAAGAGCGACGACTTCTGATCCTGGCCCAGCGCCTGCCACTTTATCGGCGGCGAAATCGCGTCTATTGAGATCATGCGTCCGGCGGCCTGCCGGGCGCATGTTTTGTGTTGAGCGAAGGGAACCGCCTCCATGATGCGACAATACGAGCTTGTCGAGCGCGTCTCGCGCTACAAGCCGGATGTCAATGAGGCGCTGCTCAACAAGGCCTATGTCTATGCCATGCAGAAGCATGGCCACCAGAAGCGCGCTTCCGGCGATCCCTATTTCTCGCACCCGCTGGAAGTCGCTGCGATCCTGACCGAGATGCGCATGGACGAGGCGACCATCGCCGTCGCCCTGCTTCACGACACCATCGAGGACACCTCCGCCACCCGCGCCGAGATCGACGCGCTGTTCGGCGCCGACATGGGCAAGCTCGTCGAGGGGCTAACCAAGCTCAAGAAGCTCGATCTCGTCTCCAAGAAGGCCGAGCAGGCCGAGAACCTGCGCAAGCTGCTGCTTGCCATCTCCGACGACGTGCGCGTGCTCTTGGTCAAGCTGGCCGATCGGCTGCACAACATGCGCACGCTGGAGCACATGCGCCCCGACAAGCGCCTGCGCATCGCCGAGGAGACGATGGAGATCTATGCCCCGCTCGCCGGGCGCATGGGCATGCAGGACATGCGCGAGGAGCTGGAGGAGCTTTCCTTCAAGTACATCAACCCGGAAGCCTATGAGGCGGTGACGGCGCGGCTGGCCGACTTCGCCGAGCGCAACAGGGGCGTGGTCGAGGAGGTCGAGCACGCGCTTTCCGAGCTTTTCGTCGAGCACGCGCTCTATGCCGAGGTGAAGAGCCGGCTGAAGAAGCCGTGGTCGGTGTTCCGCAAGATGGAGACCAAGGCGATCTCCTTCGAGCAGCTCTCCGACATCATCGGCTTTCGCGTCATCGTCGCCGATATCGAGGATTGCTATCGGGCGCTGGGCGCGATCCATACCAAATGGTCGATGGTGCCGGGCCGCTTCAAGGACTACATCTCGACGCCGAAGCAGAACGACTACCGCTCGATCCACACCACCATCGTCGGCCCCTCGCGCCAGCGCGTCGAGTTGCAAATCCGCACGCGGGCGATGGACACGATCGCCGAATACGGCGTCGCCGCCCATTCGATCTACAAGGACCACGGCGACAAGGCCGGCAATGCCGGCCACGCCGTCTCCAAGGACACCAAGGCCTATGCGTGGCTGCGCCAGACCATCGAGGCGCTGTCGGAGGGCGACAACCCGGAAGACTTCCTGGAAAACACCAAGCTCGAGCTGTTCCAGGACCAGGTCTTCGCCTTCACGCCGAAGGGCCGGCTGATCGCGCTGCCGCGCGGCGCCACCCCCATCGACTTCGCCTATGCGGTCCACACCGATGTCGGCGACACCTGCGTCGGCGCCAAGGTCAACGGCCGCGTCATGCCGCTGATGACCGAGCTGAAGAACGGCGACGAGGTCGAGATCATCCGCTCGAAGGCGCAGGTGCCGCCGGCGGCGTGGGAATCCGTCGTCGTCACCGGCAAGGCGCGCTCGGCCATCCGCCGCGCCACCCGCATGGCCATGCGCAAGCAATATTCGGGCCTCGGCGCCCGCATCCTCGAACGCGCCTTTTCCCGCGCCGGCAAGACCTTCTCGCGCGAGGCGATCAAGCCGGTGCTGCATCGGCTGGCTCGCAAGGACGTCGAGGACGTGCTGGCCGATGTCGGCCGGGGTGAATTGTCCTCGCCCGACGTGCTGAAGGCCGTCTTTCCCGACCACAAGGAAGATCGTCTCGCCACCTCGCCCAGGGTGCGCGAGGAGGGCTGGTTCAACCTGCGCAACGCCGCCGGCATGCTGTTCCAGATTCCGGGCCTGCGCGGCGGCCGCAAGGGCGGCGGCAACCTGGAGCAGCAGGTGCGCGGCAAGGACGGCGACGCGGTGCCGATCCGCGGGCAGCGCGGCGACCTGCCGGTGTTCTTCGCGCCCGAGGGCGCGGTGCCGGGCGACCGCATCGTCGGCATCGTCGAGCCGGGCAAGGGCATCACCATCTATCCGATCCAGTCGCCGTCGCTGACCGCCTTCGACGACCAGCCGGAACGCTGGATCGACGTGCGCTGGGACATCGACGAGGAGCGCAGGGAGCGGTTTCCGGCCCGCATCTCCGTCACCGCCATCAACGAGCCCGGCTCGCTCGCGTCCATCGCCCAGACCATCGCCGCCAACGACGCCAACATCCACACGCTGACCATGGCGCGCACCGCCCCCGACTTCACCGAGATGGTCTTCGACCTCGAAGTCTGGGACCTGAAGCACCTGAACCGGCTGCTTTCGCAGCTCAAGGACAATTCCAGCGTCAGCGCGGCCAAGCGCGTCAACGGCTGACGCCCCCGCATCGGAGAGACGACATGAACACGGACGAAGTGCTGGCCATCTTCCGCGAGGCCGGCGCCATCCTCGAAGGCCATTTCATCCTGACCTCGGGCCTGCGCAGCCCGGTCTTCCTGCAAAAGGCGCGCGTGTTCATGCACGCCGACAAGACCGAGCGCCTGTGCCGCGCGCTCGCGGCGAAAGTGCGGGCCGAGGTGCCGGGCGAGATCGACTATGTCGTCGGCCCCG
>DAOMOI010000193.1:0-4925 GCA_035444225.1 Aquamicrobium sp.
TGGTGCGCTCGACGCCGCGCAGCGCGCTGGTCTCGGCCATGGCCTGGCTGGCGATCCCTGCCCTCGTCGGCCCGCTGGTCGGCCCGCCGGTCGGCGGCTTCATCACCACCTTCTTCTCGTGGCACTGGATCTTCATCATCAACGTGCCGATCGGGCTCATCGGCGTCGCCGTCGCCGGCCGGGTGCTGCCCGAGATGCCGCCCGTGCCGGTCGGGCGGATCGACTGGCCGGGCTTCGCGCTCGTGGCCGCCGCCTCGTCGGGCATCGTCTTCGGCCTTTCCGTCATCAGCCTGCCGGCGCTGCCGCCGGCGGTCGGGGCGGCCACGCTCGCCATCGGCGCGCTGGCGGCCGCGGCCTATGTCTTCCACGCGCGCCGGGCGACGAACCCCATCCTCGATCTGAGGCTGTTCGACAACCCGGTGCTGCGCATCGCCATCACCTCGGGCATGCTGTTCCGCATCGGCCTCGGCGCGGTGCCGTTCCTGCTGCCGCTCATGTTCCAGCTCGGCTTCGGGCTGACGCCATTCGCCTCCGGCATGCTCACCTTCGCCACGGCGATCGGCTCGCTTGCGCTGAAATTCTTCGCCACGACGGCCCTGCGGCTGATGGGCTTCCGCACGGTGCTGATCGTGACCTCGCTCGCGGGCGCGGCGCTGATGGGCGCCAACGCCCTGTTCACGCCGTTCACGCCGCACGCGGTCATCATCGCCGTGCTGATCGCGGCCGGCTTCGCCCGCTCGCTCTACTTCACCGCCAACAACGCGCTGGTCTTCGCCGAGATCGACGATCGCCAGGCGAGCCAGGCAACGGCCATCGCCGCCGTGTCGCAGCAGGTGTCGATCGCGCTCGGCGTCGCCGTCGCCGGCCTGTTCCTCGAGGTGCACCATTTCGTCACCGGCGAGGAGACCGGGCTGGCGGCCTTCGTCATCGCCTTTCCGGCCATCGCCGCGCTCGCGGCCTGCGCCGTCTTTCCAATCCTCGCGCTGCGGCCGGACGCCGGGCGCGTGGTGTCGGGCCATGGCCGCGACACGCAGGCGCAAGGGCCGGATTCAACCGGGTGAGCCGTCGCCGGGCTTTTCGTCTTCCGCCTCCTCCGGCCGGCCCTTGAAGCCCTTGGCGAGGATGTAAAGCTCGACCGATTCCTCGCGCGAGGCCGGCGGCTTGACGTGGTGGACCGAGCGGAAGCTGCGCTTGAGCATGTCGAGCAGGCCGCCTTCGGTGCCGCCCTGGAAGGTCTTGGCGAGGAAATGGCCGCCCGGCTTCAGCACCGAGACCGCGAAGTCGGCCGCCACCTCGGCAAGGTGCATGGTGCGGATATGGTCGGTGCGGCGGTGGCCGGTGGTCGGCGCGGCCATGTCGGAAAGCACGATGTCGGGCTCCCCGCCCAGCGCCTCGATCAGCCGCGCCGGCGCGTCGTCGTCGAGGAAGTCCATCTGCAGGATGGTCGCCCCCGGCACCGCGTCCATCTCCAGATAGTCGATGCCGACGACGGACGGCGCATCCTCGCGCGACTTGACCCGCGCCGCCGCCACCTGGAGCCAGCCGCCGGGCGCGGCGCCGAGGTCGATCACCTTCTGGCCGGGCCTGAGCAGCTTGTGCTTGTCGTCGATCTCGATCAGCTTGAAGGCCGCGCGCGAGCGGTAGCCTTCCGCCTTCGAGCGGTGGACGTAAGGATCGTTCAGATGGCGTTGCAGCCAGCGTCGCGACGATTCCTTCAGCCCGGTCTTCTTCTTCACCCGCGTCGTCAGCGCCCGCGCGCCGCTGCCGCCCCCGCTCGCACCCTTGCCCGGCTTCTTCATCGCGGCGGAACCTCCCCCTTGCCGTCGCGCCGGCTGCGGCGCCAGACGCCGTCATCGGCCATCAGCTCCGACAGCATGCCTTCGCGCAGGCCCCGGTCGGCGACGCGCAGCCGCTCGCTCGGCCAGTGGCGGCGGATCGCCTCGAGAATGGCGCAGCCCGCCAGCACGAGGTCGGCACGGTCGGCGCCGATGCAGGGATTGGCGACGCGCGCCTCGAAATCCCATGACAACAGCCGCGCGATCATCGCATCGACATTGTCCCTGTCCATCCACAATCCGTCGACGCGGCGGCGGTCGTACCGCTCGAGCCCGAGATGAACGCCTGCCAGCGTCGTCACTGTGCCCGAGGTACCGAGCAGATGGAAGCGCGCGCCGGAAGCGAGATGGGCGAGCTTGCCGCGCCCCTCGAACCGCTCGATCAGCCGCGTCACCTCGTCGATCATCGCCTCGAACACGGCGCGACTGACGTCGCGGCCGCCGAAGCGCTCGGCCAGCGACACGACGCCGACCGGCAGCGAGGTCCATGAGACGATGTGGTTGGCCAGCCGCGGCGTGCGGTGGCGCGAGATGTCGACCAGCGCGATCTCGGACGAGCCGCCGCCGATGTCGAACAGCACCACGCCCTCGGTGCCGCGCTCGACCAGCGGGCCGCAGCCGGAGACGGCGAGCCGCGCCTCGGTCCTGCGGTCGATGATCTCCAGCTTCAGCCCGGCCTCGTCCTCGACGCGGGCGAGGAACTCGGCCCCGTTCTCGGCCGAACGGCAGGCTTCCGTGGCAATCAGGCGCGCCTTGCGCACCTTGCGGTGGCCCAGCTTGTCGGCGCAGATCTTCAGGGCCTCGATCGCCCGGTCCATCGCCCTGTCGCCGAGGCGGCCCGTGGACGACAGCCCCTCGCCCAGCCGCACGATGCGCGAGAAGGCGTCGATGACCCGGAACTGGCCGGGCCGGCCGGGAACGGCGACGAGCAGCCGGCAGTTGTTGGTGCCGAGATCGAGCGCGGCATAGACCGGCAGCGGCCCCTGCCGCACCGGATGGGGAGCCGCACCCATGGCGGAAGCGCCCATGCCGGCCATGCCCATGCCAGCCGAGCCCATAGTCGTGGGCCGCGTGCCGTGGGCACCCGCACCGGCCGCACCCATGGCGGGAGCGCCCGCAGAGGCGGGGCCGGTCCGGCCGCTCTGCCCGCGCACCGACCCCAGCGCGGGAGACGCCCCCGCAACGCCGTTAGCCCCCTCGGCTGCCGGCCGCTTCTGCTGCGGCTCGTTGCCTGAGCCCGCCTGCGCGCCGTCCCGCGCGAAAACCTTGCGGCCGCGCCGGCGCTTGCGCCGCTTCTTCAATTGCTGCTGGGCCTGCTGTTCGGGTGCCTGCTGCCCGTTCGGCTCGCCGCCCGGCTTCCTGCCGGGTGCGCGCCCGGCGCGATTGGCATCCTTGCCGCGGCGGGAATCCTTGGAGCGAGGTGCATGGCGGCCGGAGCGCCGCGGCCCACCGCCCTTGCCGGGGTCGGTCGCGCCACGCGGCTGCTGCGCGGCGGAACGCTCGTCCTGCCCGCTGCCGGCCACCCCACCCCCGGGCGCATCGGCGCCGCGTTCGGGGTCTTTCACTGTATCCGTCCTTCGGCGCCGCGCACACCTGATGGTCGCAGCAGGCGCCTTCATCTGTCTTGTTGGCCACAGACTAACAGCGACGCTCGCAAACACCAAGGCGCGAGCGCGCGATTTTTTCGCCGGTGCCGATGAAAGCGTCTAGCCTCGCTCGTCGGCGACGCGCACCACGACCTTGCCGAAATTCTCGCCGGCGAGCAGGCCGATGAACGCGGAAGGCGCGTTTTCGAGGCCATCGACCATGTCCTCGCGGATCTTGATCCGCCCCTCGGCCACCCAGCCGTTCATGTCGCGGGCGAAGGCGGCATAATCCGTCGCGTAATGGTCGGTGATGATGAAGCCCTGCATCCGCGCCCGCTTGACCAGCAGCGCCCGCTGGAGAACCGGCATCCTGTCCGGCCCCTCCGGCAGGGCGGTGGCGTTGTAGCCGGCGATCAGCCCGCAGAGCGGGATGCGGGCATGGACGTTGATCAGCGGCAGCACGGCGTCGAACACCGCGCCGCCGACATTCTCGAAATAGACGTCGATGCCGGATGGCACCGCCGCCTTGAGCCACCTCGCGAAATCGGGCGCGTGGCGGTCGATGCAGGCGTCGAAGCCCAGCTCGTCGACGACGAAGCGGCACTTCTCCGCCCCGCCGGCGATGCCGACGACGCGGCAGCCTTTGAGCTTGGCGATCTGGCCGACGACCGAGCCGACCGCGCCACTGGCCGAGGCGACCACGACCGTCTCGCCCGGCTTCGGCTCGCCGATGCGCAACAGACCGTACCACGCGGTGAAGCCCGGCATGCCGAGCACGCTGAGCGCGTGCGACGGATGCGCCATGTCCGCCGGCAGCTTCGACAGGGCGGCGCCGTCGGAGAGCGCGTAGTCCTGCCAGTTGCCGAAGCCGAGGACGAGGTCGCCCGCCGCGAATGCCGGGTTGCGCGATTCGACAACCCGCCCGACCGTGCCGCCGCCCATCACCGCGCCGATGGCGACCGGCGCGGTATAGGACGGGCCGTCGCTCATGCGCCCGCGCATATAGGGGTCGAGCGACAGATAGAGGTTGCGCACCAGCACTTCGCCTTCGGCCGGCTTCGGCGGCGCCACCCGTTCGAGGCGGAAATTCTGCGGTCCCGGCGCGCCGACCGGGCGCGAGGCGAGGACGATGCGCCGGTTCACGGTCTCGCTGTTCTGCGTCATCCTCGCTCTCCTCTCGCGGTTGTCCCTAGTCTATGTCGAAGGACACGCCCTGCGCCAGCGGCAGCGCGGTCGAGTAGTTCACCGTGTTGGTGGCGCGGCGCATATAGGCCTTCCACGCGTCGGAGCCGCTCTCGCGGCCGCCGCCCGTCTCCTTCTCGCCGCCGAACGCGCCGCCGATCTCGGCGCCGGAAGTGCCGATATTGACGTTGGCGATGCCGCAATCGGAGCCGGATGCCGACAGGAACCGCTCGGCCTCGCGCAGGTCGAGCGTGAAGATCGACGAGGACAGGCCGGCCACGACCGCGTTGTGCATCTCGATCGCCTCGTCGAAATCGGCATA
>DAOMOI010000194.1:0-3112 GCA_035444225.1 Aquamicrobium sp.
GGCATGGGCGGCGACGGCGAGCCCCATGCACAGGAGCGCGGCGAGCAGCGCCGCGAGATAGGGCAGGACGGCGGAAAACAGCCGCGCCGCCGACAGCGGGGCGGTGGCGGCCACCACCTGCACCAGGATGCCGACCGGCGGGGTGAGCCCGCCGATCATCAGGTTGACGACGAGGATGATGCCGAAATGGACGGGATCGACCCCGGCCGCGACCGCGAGCGGCAGCAGGATCGGCGCGAAGATCAGGATCGCCGCGCCGATGTCGAGCACCAGCCCGACGCCGAGCAGGATCAGGTTCAAGACCACCAGCACGCCCCATGGGCCGAGATCGAGGCTTGCGACGAATGACGAGACGAGGCCGGCGGCGTTGTCGATCGCCAGCAGGAAGGCGAAGGGCGCAGCGGTCGCGATCAGCAGGCCGATGGCTCCCGCCTCCACCGCCGCTTCCCGGAAGGCGGCATAAAGCGGGATTACGCGCAGCCGCGCGCCGAGGCATAGGAAAAGCGTGTAGAGTGCGGCCAGTGCCGCGGCCTCCGTCGTGGTGACGATGCCGAGGCGGATGCCCAGCACGACGACGATTCCGAGGCCGAAGGCGGGAATCGCGGCCTTTGCCGCTTCACGCCGCTCGGCCCTGTCGGCGCGCGGCAGCGGCGGACGCGTGCCGGCGGCGAGGCGGATGGCGACGGCAAGGCACGCCGCCATGACGCCGCCGGCGAAAAAGCCCCATGCGAACAGGCTGCCGACCGGCAGATTGGCGGCGAGCGCCAGAATCAGGAAGGCGATCGACGGCGGGATGACGTTGTCGAGCACGGAAGCGGCGGCGACGATCGCCCCGGCCTGCGCCGGCGGATAGCCGTTCCTGACCAGCTGCGGCTGGAAGGCGGTGGCGCCGAAGGCGGCGTTGGCGATCGAGGAGCCGGACGCGCCGGAAAACAGCACGCTCGACAGGAGCGCACTCTGCGCCAGCCCGCCCCGGCGGTGGCCGACGAGGGCGGCGGCGAAGCGCACGATCTTTTCCGCCGTACCGGAGGCGGTGAGCAGCCCGCCGGCGAGCAGGAAGAAGGGAATGGCGACGAGCAGGAATTTTCCGAGGCCGGCGGCCGTCGCCGTCACCACCGCGTCGAGCGCGAGCGGGCTGCCGGCGATGCCGGCGAGATGGGCGGCGGCAAGGAAGGCGTGCGGCAGGGGTGCCGCGACCGCGAGGCCGATCATCGCGAAAAGTCCGAGCGCGAGGCTCGGCGGCAGCGACAGGGGAAGCGCCAGATGGGCGGCGGCGAGATGGAGCGCCGCGCCGAGCACAAGCGATGCAACGAGCGATGCGCGCCTGCCCTCCCCCAGCCTGTGGAGGGCAAGCATGACGACAATCAGCACGCCGCCCACGGCGGCGAGCGCGAAGCGCGGCCATTCCGGCAGGCCGAGCGCCGGCGACGCGCCGCCGATGACGGCGGCGACGCGCACGCCGCCGTCGAAGCGCTGCTCGAGCACGTCCGCCGGCGACGCGCGCGCCGCCGGAGGCGAGCGCGAGGCCGGCAGCGACAGAGACCGCATCGGCGACGACGCCGGCCGCCGCTTGCGCGCGCGACGGCAGGGCGCGGACGCCCAAATCGAGGCGCATGGCGAGCGCGCCGCGCTGGGCGAGCGGCGCGCCGAGGAAGGCGAGCGCGGCGAACAGGAACAGCGCCAGCTCCTCCGTGCCGGCAAGGCCGGCCGAGAAGCCGTAGCGCGCCACGACCGCGACGAGGACGAGGGCAAGCAACGCGGCGAGCAGGGCGGCGAGGACGACGCCGAGCGCCGCCTCCATCGCGCCCAGAACACGCGCCGCCAGCTTCATCGTCAGGTACTCCATCAGCGATGGAAGTGGTGGACAGGGCCGCTGCCCCGGCCGATGCGCAAGGCAGCGCCGGCGGCAAGGACGGCATGGAGATAGTCTTTCGCCTCGCGCACGGCTTCTTGCAACGACAGACCCTTGGCCAGCTTCATCGTCAGGCACTCCATCGGCAGCGGAAGTGGTGAACCGGGCCGCTGCCACGGCCGATGCGCAAGGTAGCGACGGCGGCGAGCGCGGCGTGGAGATAATCCTTCGTCCCGCGCACGGCTTCTTGCCATGATAGGTCCTTGGCCAACTTCATCATCAGGCGCTCCACCAGCGGTGGAAGTGGTGGACCGGACCGCTGCCGTGGCCGATGCGCAAGGCAGCGTCGGCGGCAAGGGCGACATGGAGATAGTTCGTCGCCTTGCGCGCGGCTTCTTGCAATGACAGGTCCTTGGCCAACTTCATCATCAGGCGCTCCACCAGCGGTGGAAATGGTGGACCGGGCCGCTGCCGTGGCCGATGCGCAAGGCAGCGCCGGCGGCGAGCGCGGCGTGGAGATAGTCTTTCGCCTCGCCGACCGCCTCGCGCAACGGCAGGCCCTTGGCCAGCCCGGCGGCTATGGCCGCCGAGAGCGTGCAGCCGGTGCCGTGGGTGTTGGGCGTCGCGATGCGCGGCGCGGCGAGGCGCAGCGTCTCGCGCCCGTCGAAGAAGATATCGACGGCCTCGTCGCCGTCGGCATGGCCGCCCTTGACCAGCGCGGCACCTGCGCCGAGCGCGACGATAGCCTTCGCCTGCGCCGTCATCTCGTCCTCGCCGGTCGCGATTTCCGTGCCGGTCAGCAGCGCGGCTTCCGGCAGGTTTGGCGTCACCAGCGCGGCGAGCGGCACGAGGTGCGTGCCCAGCGCCTCGACGGCGTCGGGTTGCAGCAGCCGGTCGCCCGAGGTCGCGACCATGACGGGATCGAGCACCGGCCTGACGCCGCGTGCGGCAAGCCGTTCGGCGATCGTGCGAATCGTCTCGACGCGCGAGACCATGCCGATCTTGACCCCGCCGACCGCCATGTCGTCGAGCACGGCGTCGATCTGCGCCGCGATCATCGCCGGCGAGACGTCCTCGACGGCGCGCACCCCTTGCGTGTTCTGGGCGGTGATGGCGGTGAGGACGCTGGCGCCGAACACGCCGAGCGCCGAGAAGGTCTTCAGGTCGGCCTGGATGCCGGCGCCGCCGCCGCTGTCCGAGCCGGCAATGGTGAGCGCGATCGCCGTCATGGCCTTGCCTCCAGCGCCGCATCGACCGCCT
>DAOMOI010000194.1:3122-4920 GCA_035444225.1 Aquamicrobium sp.
GTCGGGCGCGCGGAAGATCGCGGAGATGACCGCGACGCCCGAGGCCCCCGCTTTCACCACCTGCCCCGCGCGGGCCTCGTCGATGCCGGCGATGGCGCCGACCGGCAGGCCGGGCTTTGCCGCGGCGATCCTTGCCCGCAGCGCGGAAAAGCCGTCGAGGCCGACCGGGGCGTCGGGGTTGCGCTTGGAGAGCGTCTCGAACACGCCGCCGATGCAGGCATAGTCGGCCGGCGCGGCGATTGCCGCATCGGCGTCGGCCGCGTTCTTGACCGTCAGGCCGATGATGGCGTCGGGGCCGAGCAGGCGGCGCGCGGTGTCGGCGTCCATATCATCGCGGCCGAGATGGACGCCGGCGGCGGCGGAGGCGAGCGCGACGTCGATCCGGTCGTTGACGACGAAGGGCACGCCGGTGCCAACAAGCGCGGCGCGGATCTCCCGCGCCTGATCGACCATCGCCCGCGTCGAGGCGTCCTTGTCGCGGTACTGGATGATGGTCGCGCCATTTTCGGCGGCAATACGGGCGAGCGCGGCCAAGTCGCCCACGTCGCGGAGCGAGCCATCGACGATGGCATTCAGCCGGTAGTCAACCTTGTTCATCGCCGATCCTTCCATGGTCGAGAATGTCCTGCGGCGACAGTGCCGCGAGCGCGTCGAGAAGCGCCGGCTCGAACGTGCCCGGCCCGCGCGCATGCGGCGCGGCAAGCTCGGCGGCGACGCCGATGGCGAGCATGGCCGAGGCGGCGGCCGCGAATGGCTCGTCTTCCACCGCGAGGAAGGCGGCGATCACCGCGCCGGAGAGACAGCCGGTGCCGGTGACCTTGGCCATCCATTCATGGCCGTTCTCGACCGCGACCGCGCGTTGCCCAAGGACGATGCGGTCATGGAGGCCGGTGACGACGCCGACGACGCCTTCCGGCACGGCAAGCAGCGCGTGCTCGGCCGGATTGGCGCGCAGCACGGCCGGGCCTCGCGCCAGCAATCCTTCCGCGAAGGCGGCGCGCGGCGGGGAATAGTCGCAATGGGCGGGGTCGAGCGCCCATGGCCGCCCCGCCTCGCCTGCCGCCGCCAGCGCGAGGCCGATCGCCTCGCGCCGGGCGGCATCGAGCGTGCCGAGATTGACGCAGAGCGCGTCGGCCTTGCGCACGAAGGCGGCGACCTCCTCCGGCGAGGAGGTCATCGAGGGGATCGCGCCGAGCGCGGAAAGCCCGTCGGCCACCAGCTTCTGCACCACCGTGTTCATCAGGCAGTGGACGCGAGGCCCTCGCGTGCGCAGGCGCTCGACCAGATCGGCCGCTCTTTCCAGCATCGGCCCGCTCATTGCAGTTCCACCGCGATCTCTTCCACCTTGGGCGCGGCGGGAATCAGCCCGGACTCGGCGAGGAACGCGCCGAAGCGCGCATAGCGCGCGCGGTCGAGCGCGGCCGGGCGCTTGGCGAAGCGCGGCAGCGTGTCGATCCATGCCTGCCGGTTCAGCGCGTCGTCGAGGTCGGGATAGGCGCGGATGAAGAGCTGCCAGCTTTCCTCCGGGTGGTTGGTCAGGTGGATCGCGCCGCCCTCGACCGCGGCGAGGAAGCGGGCGAGCCGGTCGTCGCCGGCAAGGTCGGGCCTCGTGACGAAGACCAGCTCGTCATAGGCCGGCACGCCGTGCTCCTCGGGGAAGAACGCCTTGCCCTCGGCCCCTTCGAGCCGCATCTGCGTCAGCTCGAAATTGCGGAAGCCGCCGATGGTGGCATCGACCCTGCCCGCCATCAGCGACTGCGACAGGGCGAAATTGACGTTGATAAGCTCGACGCCGTCC
>DAOMOI010000195.1:0-4906 GCA_035444225.1 Aquamicrobium sp.
TAATTGAATTCGAGGAACGACAGCGATTGCTGCCGATCGAGCCGCATCTTGACCGAATCGAACGACAGCATGCGGTTGACCGAGAAATAGCGGCCGACATCGCGCAGGAAATCGAGATAGTTCAGGGCGCGCAGCCATTCGCCGTTGTCGACCATGATCGCGTCTTTCGGGCCGTCGCCGAAGGCGAGGTAGCGCGAGAACACGGATTTGATCGAGGCGATGTTGGCGGCGATGGTCTCCAGCGTCATCAGCTGCCGCGCCTCCTCCTTGAAGGAAGGGTCGCCGACCATGCCGGTGCCGCCGCCCATCAGCGCGATGGGGCGGTGGCCGGTCTGCTGCAACCAGTGCAGCATCATGATCTGGATCAGCCCGCCGGCATGAAGGCTCGGCGCCGTCGGGTCGAAACCGATATAGGCCGTCACCGTCTCCTTCGCGAGCAGGTCGTCGAGGCCGGCTTCATCGGAAATCTGGTGGATGAAGCCGCGCTCGGAAAGCGTGCGCAGGAAATCGGACTTGAAGACGGACATTTTATCCACTTTCAGTTGAAATTGCGGGCGGATGGCGGCCTTTAGCATCGCGAAGGCCGAAATCACAAGGCGCATCGCAAGGGGCGTCACAGGGAGCATGGTCAGATGAGCCTCATATCCGCCCTCGGCCTGATGAGCGGCACCTCGATGGACGGCATCGACGTCGCCGCGCTCGAAACCGACGGCGAGACGGTCGTGCGCCGCGGGCCGGGCGGATTCTTCGCCTATGACGACGCCTTCCGCGCCCGCATCGCGGCGGGGCTGGACGATGCCCGCCTGATCGAAAGGCGCGGCGACCGGCCGGGCGATCTCGCGGAGCTCGAGACCGAAATCACGCTCCGCCACGCAGACGCGGTGAAGCGGTTCCTCGCCGCCAATCCGTCGCTCGCGCCCGAACTGGTCGGCTTCCACGGTCAGACCGTGCTCCATCGTCCCGGCGAGGCGCTGACGGTGCAGCTCGGCGACGGCGCGTTGCTGGTGCGCGAGACCGGCATCGCGGTCGTCTACGACATGCGCGCCAACGACATGGCCCATGGCGGGCAGGGCGCGCCGCTGGTGCCCGCCTACCACGCCGCGCTCGCCGCCTCGCTGCCACCTGAGCTGCGGCGTTTCCCGGTCTGCTTCGTCAATATCGGCGGCATCTCCAACGTCACCTTCGTTCCCGAGGCGGGCGACCCGGTCGCCTTCGACAGCGGGCCGGGCAATTCGCTGATCGACCAGTGGGTGGCGGCCAAGGGGGGCCCGGCCTTCGACGAGGACGGCAGGATCGCCGCCGCCGGCGAGATCGTGCCTGAAGTCGTCGCGCGCTATCTCGAAGCGGCTTTCTTCGATGAACCGGCGCCGAAATCGCTCGACAGGGGCGATTTCACCACCGATCTGGCCGGCGGCCTGTCGCTGCCCGATGGCGCGCGCACGCTTGCCGCCGTCAGTGCGGCCGCGATCCTGAAGGCCCGCGCGCACATGCCGGAGCCGCCGCTGGCATGGATCGTCTGCGGCGGCGGGCGCAAGAATCCGCTGATCATGGCCGATCTGCGCCGCGGCGCCGGCAATGTGCGGGTGGTGGCAGCGGAAGACGCCGGCTTCGACGGCGACGCGATGGAGGCGGAAGCCTGGGCCTATCTGGCGGTGCGGTCACGGAAGGGGCTCGCCCTGACCTTCCCGACCACGACCGGCTGCGACGCGCCGGTCACGGGCGGGGTTCTGGCAAGGCCCTGAACGGATACGGTCTCAGCGCAGGCGCTTGGGGCGCGGGTCGGCCAGCTCGCCGGCCAGCCGGCGGTCGAGATAGTCGGCGCATTCCTCGATCAGCAGATCGGCGTCGTTGGAAAAGAAATGGTTGGCGCCGGGCAGCGTCTTCTGGGTGATGGTGATGCCCTTTTGCGTGTGCAGCTTGTCCACCAGCGTCTGCACGTCCTTGGCCGGCGCGACCTTGTCCGCGTCGCCATGAATGATCAGGCCCGAGGACGGGCAGGGGGCCAGGAACGAGAAATCGTAGATGTTGGGCTGCGGCGCGACCGAGATGAAGCCCTCGATCTCCGGCCGGCGCATCAGGAGCTGCATGCCGATCCACGCGCCGAAAGAATAGCCGGCGACCCAGCAGCTCTTGGAATCCGGGTGCAGCGACTGCACCCAGTCGAGCGCGGCGGCCGCGTCGGACAGCTCGCCCGTGCCGTGGTCGAATTCGCCCTGGCTGCGGCCGATGCCGCGGAAGTTGAAGCGCAGCGTGGTGAAGTCGCGCTTCTGGAACATGTAGAACAGGTCGTAGACGATCTTGTTGTTCATCGTCCCGCCGAATTGCGGGTGCGGATGCAGCACGATCGCGATCGGGGCGTTCTTCTGGCTGGAGGGCTGGTAGCGGCCCTCCAGACGGCCGGCCGGACCTGCGAAAATCACCTCGGGCATACCAACTCCAATTCACGCCGCTTCGCCGGCCCGACCCTCGCGTCCCGCCTGCGCGGAAGCGCGCGTCGGACTTGACGGGAAAGGCATGTCGCCGTAGAAGCCAGTTTAGAACAGTTCAAAACAGGCAAGCCGGTAGCCAGCCTGTTCGCAGAGCGGGTAGATAGGACGGCTGGCCTTGTGATTTCAAGGAAAAACGCCGCCAGACCCGCGAGGGAGACGGAACCCGTCGCAATGACCGGCACACGCGCCTATCTCGACCACAATGCCAGCGCCCCGCTGCTGCCGGAAGCGCGCACGGCGATGCTGGCCGCGCTCGACATCGACGCCAATGCCTCGTCGGTCCACGAGGAGGGCCGGGCAGCACGGCGTCTCATCGAGGAGGCGCGGCGCGACGTCGCCCGCCTCGTCGGCGCGAAGCCTGAGCATGTGGTGTTCACTTCCGGAGCCACGGAAGCCGCCTCGATGCTGCTTTCGCCGGACTGGCGGATGGGCCGCGCCGCCTTGCGCATGGCGCGCCTCGTCGTCTCGGCCGCCGATCATCCCTGCATCCTTTCCGGCGGTCATTTCGCGCCCGAGACGAAGACCGTCATCGGCGTCGATGGCAACGGCATCATCGACATGGCCGCGCTGGAGGCTGTCCTTGCCGGCCACGACCGCGAGAAGGGGGCGGCGCTCGTCGCCGTCCATGCCGCCAACAACGAGACCGGGATCGTCCAGCCGGTGCGCGAGATCGCGCGGCTCGCCAAGGCGCATGGTGCGGTGCTGGCGGTCGATGCCGTGCAGGCGGCAGGGCGAATTCCACTCGATATTTCAGATCGGTATGGTGATTTCCTTATCCTTTCCTCGCATAAGATCGGCGGGTCGAAAGGGGCGGGGGCAATCGTCGGCGTCTCCGACCTGATGATGCCGGCGCCGCTGATTCGCGGCGGCGGGCAGGAGAAGGGTCACCGCGCCGGCACCGAGAACGTCGCGGGCATAGCCGGCTTCGGCGCAGCGGCGCGGGTCGCCCTTGCCGGGCTTGGCGAGATGGGGCGTGTGCGGGAGCAGCGCGAAGCGTTCGAGGCCGCCGTGCTGGCGCTCGCGCCCGATGCGGTCATCTTCGGCCACGAGGCCGACAGGCTGCCCAACACGCTGTTTTTCGCCCTGCCGGGTGTGAAGGCCGAGACGGCGCAGATCGCCTTCGACCTTGCCGGCGTGGCGCTGTCGGCCGGCTCCGCCTGTTCCTCCGGCAAGGTCGGCGCCAGCCATGTTCTGAAGGCGATGGGTGTGGAGGGAGACCTCGGCGGGTTGCGCGTTTCGATCGGGCGTGAGACAGGCGAGGCCGAGCTTGCCGCCTTCCGCGCGGCGCTGGCCGGCATCGTCGAACGCAAGGCCGCGCGGGAAAGGGCGGCCTGACGACAACACGGGTGCGCAGGCGGTGTATTTCCGCCTCGCGCCCCTATATAGAGCGCATGCCCCGCATAAACGCGGTTTCATGCGATTTCGACAACTGCCGGGCCTTGAACCCGGCGAGGATGGAGAACGCCGATGCCTGCCGTGCAGGAAACGATCGAGCAGGTCCGCAAGATCGACGTGGACCAGTACAAATACGGTTTCGAGACCCATATCGAGACCGACAAGGCCCCGAAGGGGCTGAACGAGGACATCATCCGCTTCATCTCGGCCAAGAAGGGCGAGCCGGAATGGATGCTGGAATGGCGCCTCGGCGCGTTCCGCCGCTGGCAGACGCTGGAGGAGCCGACCTGGGCGCGCGTGTCGTATCCCAAGATCGACTTCCAGGACATCCACTACTATGCCGCGCCGAAGAACCAGTCCGGACCGAAGTCGCTCGACGAGGTCGATCCCGAATTGCTCAAGGTCTATGAGAAGCTCGGCATCCCGCTGAAGGAGCAGGAGATTCTCGCCGGCGTCCAGAAGAGCGCGGACGGCGAAGGCGCGAACGACAACGTCTACGCCTCGGGCCGGGTCGCGGTCGATGCCGTGTTCGATTCCGTCTCCGTGGTCACCACCTTCAAGGAAGAGCTGGCCAAGGCCGGCGTCATCTTCTGCTCGATCTCGGAGGCGATCCGCGAGCATCCCGAGCTGGTGAAGAAGTATCTCGGCTCCGTCGTGCCGACGACCGACAATTTCTATGCCACGCTCAACTCGGCCGTGTTCACCGACGGTTCCTTCGTCTTCGTGCCCAAGGGCGTGCGCTGCCCGATGGAGCTGTCGACCTATTTCCGCATCAACGAGAAGAACACCGGCCAGTTCGAGCGCACGCTGATCATCGCCGAGGAGGGGGCCTACGTCTCCTATCTCGAGGGCTGCACCGCGCCCCAGCGCGACGAGAACCAGCTCCACGCCGCCGTGGTCGAGCTGATCGCGCTCGACGACGCCGAGATCAAGTATTCGACGGTGCAGAACTGGTATCCGGGCGACGCCGAGGGCAAGGGCGGCATCTACAACTTCGTCACCAAGCGTGGCGATTGCCGTGG
>DAOMOI010000196.1:0-4902 GCA_035444225.1 Aquamicrobium sp.
ATGGCGTCGCCACCGCGCTTGCCCGCTCGCCCGCCCAGGTCGCGGCGATGAAGGCGGCCGGTTGGGAGATCGCCAGCCACGGCTTGCGCTGGATCGACTATCGCGACCATGACGAGGCGGAGGAGCGCAAGGACTTGATCGAGGCGATCCGCCTGCACGCGGAGGTCGTGGGGACAAGGCCAAAGGGCATGTATCTCGGCCGCACCTCGGTCAATTCGGTCAGGCTGGCGGCGGCCGAAGGCGGCTTCGACTGGATTTCCGACACCTATGACGACGACCTGCCCTATTGGCTCGACCATGACGGCCATGGCAACGCGATTTCGCCGCAGCTCGTCATCCCCTACACGCTCGACGCCAACGACATGCGCTTCGCCACCGCGCAGGGGTTCAATTCGGGCGACCAGTTCTTCGCCTATCTCCGGGACGCCTTCGACACGCTCTATGCGGAAGGGCGGGCCGGGCGGCCGGCAATGATGAGCATCGGCCTGCATTGCCGGCTGATCGGCCGGCCGGGCCGCGCGGCTGCGCTCCAACGCTTCATCGACCACGTGAAGGGCCACGACCGCGTCTGGTTGCCGACGCGGGGCGAGATCGCCGCCCACTGGCGCGCGCGCCACCCCTACCAGCCGCCGGCCCTGCGGCCGAGCCGCATGGACAGGGACGAGTTCGTGCGCAGCTTCGGCTCGATCTTCGAGCACTCGCCGTGGATCGCCGAGGGCGCCTTCGACATCGAGCTCGGCCCGGCGCATGACAGCGCCGGCGGCCTGCACAACGCGCTCGCCCGCATCTTCCGCTCGGCAAGCGAAGAACAACGCCTCGGCGTGCTCAACGCCCATCCCGACCTGGCCGGCAAGCTGGCGCAGGCGCGGCGGCTGACGACGGAGTCGACGGCCGAGCAAGCGTCGGCCGGCCTCGACGCGCTGACCGACGAGGAGCGCGAGACCTTCACCCGGCTGAACGACGCCTATACGGAAAAGTTCGGCTTCCCCTTCATCATCGCGGTCAAGGACAACACCAAGGCCGGCATCCTCGCCGCCTTCCGCGCCCGCATCGACAACGACCGCGACACGGAGTTCGCCACCGCCTGCCGGCAGGTGGAGCGCATCGCCGAATTGCGGCTCAAAGACCTCCTGCCCGCCTGAAGGACGAACACACGATGACCGGCCGCACCTATTACGCGCCGCATGGGGGCCTGCCCCCGCAGACCGAGCTTCACACCGGCCGCGCCGTCTTCACCGACGCCTATGTCGTGATCCCCAAGGGGGTGATGAGCGACATCGTCGCCTCCTGCCTGCCGTTCTGGGAGGGGACGCGGCTGTGGATGCTGTCGCGGCCGCTCTCCGGCTTCGCCGAGACCTTCTCGCAATACATCATGGAGGTTCAGCCCGGCGGCGGCAGCGACCGGCCGGAGCCGGAGGCCGACGCGGAAGCGGTGCTGTTCGTGGTCGAGGGCGAGCTGACGGTGACGCTCGACGGCGAAACCCACGTCATGACGCCCGGCGGCTACGCCTATCTGCCGCCGGCGAGCGGCTGGACGGCCCGCAACATGGGGGCCGAGACCGTGCGCTTCCACTGGTTCAGGAAGGCCTACGAGTTCGTCGAGAGGCTGGACGCGCCGGACCCGCTGTTCCTGAACGAGGCCGACATCGCGCCCATGCCGATGCCCGATACGGAAGGGAAATGGGCGACGACGCGCTTCGTGGACCCCGCCGACCTGCGCCACGACATGCACGTCACCATCGTCACCCTGGAGCCGGGCGGGTTGATCCCGTTCGAGGAGACGCATGTGATGGAGCACGGCCTCTACGTGCTGGAGGGCAAGGGCGTCTACAAGCTCAACCGCGACTGGGTCGAGGTCGAGGCCGGCGACTATATGTGGCTGCGCGCCTTCTGCCCGCAGGCCTGCTACGCCGGGGGGCCGGGGCGCTTCCGCTACCTGCTCTACAAGGACGTCAACCGCCACGCGAAGCTCGCCTTCCGATGACGAGGACCGTCACCGCGCAGCCGCTAACCCGCGCCGCCTTCGCCCCGTTCGGCGATGTCATCGACACGGATTGGGACCATCACTTTCCCATCAACGCCGGCAAGTGCGAACGCTACCACGACCTCGCGAAAGTCGAGGCCGAGGGGCCGGCCGCGCGGGTGCTGGTCTCGATCTTCAGAGGCACGCCCTACGACATGCCGCTGAAGCTCGCCATGGTCGAGCGCCATCCGTTCGGCAGCCAGGCCTTCATGCCGCTGACGCCGGCGCCGTTCCTCGTCGTGGTCTGCCCCGACGAAGCGCAAGGGCCGGGCGCGCCCCTGGCCTTCCTCACCCGGCCGGGCCAGGGCGTCAACTACCGCCGCAACACCTGGCACGGCGTGCTGACGCCGCTCGGCGCGCCACAGGACTTTCTCGTGGTCGATCGCGGCGGCGACGGCAACAATGTCGAGGAACATTTCTTCGACCGGCCGTGGGAGATCAGGCTGCCGGATCAGGCCGCGAACGGATAGTCGGTGTAGCCCTTCCCGGTGCCGCCGTAGAAGGTCGCCCGGTCGGGCGCGTTGAGGGGCAGTCCCTTCTTCAGCCGCTCGACCAGATCGGGATTGGCGATGTAGAGCCGGCCGAAGGCGACGAGGTCGGCAGCACCGCTCTCCACCGCCCGCTTCGCCATCTCGGCGTCATAGCCGTTGTTGACCATCCACGCGCCCTCGCCGCCGGCTTCGCGATAGGCGGCCTTGAAGGCGGCATAGTCGAAATCGCGCTCGCCCTGCCGGTGGTCGCGCGCGCCGCCGGTCGCGCCCTCGATGACGTGGACATAGGCGAGCCCACGCCCGCCCAGCCCCTGCGCGACATGCTCGAACAGCGGTTGCGGCTCGGGGTCGGAGGCGTCGTTGGCCGGCGTCACCGGCGACAGGCGGATGCCGACGCGGCCCCTGCCCGCGCCTTCCGTCACCGCATCGACCACCTCGAACAGGAAGCGGGCGCGGTTCTCGACCGAACCGCCATAGGCGTCGGTGCGGCGGTTCGAGCCCGAGCGCAGGAACTGGTCGACCAGATAGCCGTTGGCGGCGTGGATCTCGACGCCGTCGAAGCCGGCCTCCTCCACCGCCGCCTTCGCTGCGCGGCGGAAGTCGTCGAGGATGCCGGGAATCTCGGAAAGCTCCAGCGCACGCGGCGTGGAAGTCTCGGCAAAGCCGCCGCTGCCGTCCGCGTCGATCAGATAGGTCTTGGTCCGGGCGGGGATCGCCGAGGGTGCGACCGGGTCCGTCCCGCCGAGCTGGAGCGAGCGGTGCGAGACGCGCCCGACATGCCAGAGCTGGGTGACGATGCGCCCGCCGGCCGCATGCACCCGGTCGGTGACGCGCCGCCAGGCGGCGAGCTGCTCGGGCGCATAGAGGCCCGGCACGTCGGCATAACCCTGGCCCTGATGGCTGATCGCGGTGCCTTCCGAGACGATCAGCCCGGCCGAAGCGCGCTGCGCGTAATACTCGGCCACCATGTCGCCCGGCACCGCGCGCGGCGAGCGATTGCGCGTCAGCGGCGCCATGGCGATGCGGTTGGGGGCGGAAATCGCGCCGAGCGCGACGGGATCGAAAAGCGTGGTCATGGTTTCACCGTTGCTGGAGGTCGAAAGGGAGGATGGGCTCACGCAAGGCGCTTGAGCAGGCGAAGCATGCGCTCGAACCGGCGGCCGTAGGGCGGGCGCAGGAGGAAGGTGCCGGCGAGCTTCGGCTGATGGAACACCGGCTTCAGCTTGGAGAAGGCGTCGAAGCCCCATTGGCCGTGATAGGCGCCCATGCCGCTGGCGCCGACGCCGCCGCAGGGCTGGTCCTCCTGCACGAACTGCCACAGGCAGTCGTTGACGGTGACGGCGCCGGCCAGCGTCTCGCGCAGCACGCGCTCGCGACTGGCCGCGTCGGTGCCGAACCAGTAGAGCGCCAGCGGGTGGTCGCCTGCCTTCACATGCGCGATCGCCGCGTCGAGGCGATCATATTCGACGATCGGCAGCACGGGGCCGAAGATCTCCTCGCGCATCAGCCTTGTCTCCGGCGGCGGGCCGATGACGAGGGCGGGCGCGAGCTTGCGCGTCGTTGCGGCGTCGAAACGCTCGCCGGCCGGATTGACCTCGATGACGCGGGCGCCGGCCGCGCGCGCCTCCTCGACCAGCGCGACCAGCCGGTCGCGATGACGGGCGCTGATGATCGCCGTGTAGTCGGGGTTGGCGACGAGCGAGGGATACATCGCGGCCATCGCCGCCGCGATCCTGCCGGCGACCGCCTCGGCCTGACCCTTCGGCACCATGAGGTAATCGGGCGCGACGCAGGTTTGCCCGGCATTGAACAGCTTGCCGAAGGCGATGCGGCGGGCGGCGGATTCCATGTCGCAGGACGGGTCGAGGATCGCCGGCGACTTGCCGCCGAGTTCGAGCGTCACCGGGGTGAGATTGGCGGCCGCCGCCTGCGCGACGGAGCGGCCGACCGTGGTGGAGCCGGTAAAGAACAGATGGTCGAAGGGCAGCGCCGAAAATGCCTTGCCGGTCTCCGCATCGCCGGTGACGACGCAGACCTCGTCCGGGTCGAACGCGCCGGCGACCAGCCGGTCGAGCAGGGCAGAGAAGGCGGGCGTCAGTTCCGACGGCTTCAGCATCACCCGGTTGCCGGCGGCGAGCGCGGCAAGTGCAGGCGCAAGCGCGAGCTGGAGCGGGTAATTCCACGGCGAAACGATGCCGATAACGCCGAGCGGCTGCGGCATCAGCCGGTTGTAGCCGGGGCGGAAATGCAGGGCCGTCGGCACGCGCCGCACCCGCATCCAGCGTTTGAGGTGCCTTTTGGCATGGCGGATGCCCGCCGCAACGACGAACAGCTCGGCGGTTTGCGTCTCCTGCGCGGCGCGGCCGGAAAAGTCGGCGTCGATGGCGG
>DAOMOI010000197.1:0-4887 GCA_035444225.1 Aquamicrobium sp.
CCCTGAAGCCACGCCTTGCGCGCATGGACCCACAGCGCGTCCGCGCCGGCCGAGAACACCGCGTCGGCCAGTTCGTCGAGCGCCTCTTCGGTGTCCTGCTCGTCCACGCCGATGCGGCACTTGACCGTGACCGGCACGGAAACCGCCGCCTTCATCGCCGCGACGCAGTCGCCGACGAGGCCGGGCGTCCGCATCAGGCACGCCCCGAATGCGCCGGACTGGACGCGATCCGACGGGCAGCCGACATTCAGGTTGATTTCGCCATAGCCGAACGCCGCGCCGATGCGCGCGGCCTCAGCCAGCTTCGCCGGCTCCGAGCCGCCCAGTTGCAGCGCCAGCGGCTGCTCCTGCGCATCGAAGCCGAGCAGCCGCTCACGGTCGCCGCGAAGGACCGCCTCGTCGACGATCATCTCCGTATAAAGCAGCGCGCGGCGCGTCAGCCGGCGGTGAAAGAACCGGCAATGCCGGTCCGTCCAGTCGATCATCGGCGCGACCGCAAATGTATGGGACCGATATTCCGTCATGTTCCGTTTCGAGCGTGGGGACCGCGCCGACCCTATACGACCCCGCGCCGCGCCGCCAGCCGCCCGTCACTGGCCGCCCGTCACTGGCCGCCCGTCACTGGCCGCCCGTCACTGGCCGACGCGGATCACGATGTCGTCGCCGTAAAGGCTGACCTGCTCCGTCCCCGGCGCCGTCGCGGTGAAGAGGATCGCCCGCGCCGGAACCCGACCGCCGCACTGGCGGCTCACCCGCGTCCCGACGCCGCCGTCGGTCAGCGTGCCCGTCTCCAGTTCCGGCAGGAGCAGCTTCGCGCTCTCCCATGCGCCGGGCCGCATTCGTTCCCGCGCGCGCCGTGGATGATGGCGGATTCGCCGACCTTGAGAGAGACGTTGCGGACATATTCGGCAATGATCCCCTCATAGCTCGCGACCGGATCGGCGGCCGTATCCGGCCGGCCCGGCCAGACGAGAACGGCGAAGACCGCCGCGAGCAGCGCCACCGCCGCGCCGACGCTCGCAATGAGCGCCCGGCGGGATTTCCGCCGTGGCGGCGGAACCGCCATGCCGGCTTCCCTGGCGAAGCCGTCGCCCTCGTCGGAAGGCTTGACCTTGGCCTGGCCGTACAGGCGGTTCCAATGCGCGCGCAGCCCGTCGCGCTGGTCGACCTTCAGGATCTTCCCGAGCAGCAGGAAATTGCGGCGCTGCGGAATGTGCACGCCCTGGCGCCAGTTGCGCAGGTTCTTCACCGCCGTGTCGAACGCCGCTTGCGTCCGGTTGCCGCCTGCCGCGCACAAGGCGTCGGCCAACGCCATGTTGTCCAGATAGCCTTC
Source organism: Aquamicrobium sp. (assembly GCA_035444225.1). Classification (GTDB taxonomy): domain Bacteria; phylum Pseudomonadota; class Alphaproteobacteria; order Rhizobiales; family Rhizobiaceae; genus Aerobium. The sequence goes on from DAOMOI010000197.1 coordinate 1,334, forward strand.
TTCCGCGCACAGCGCGTCCAGCAACTCGTTCCAGTGCCGGTAGCTCGCCCAATCCGAAGTCGTCACCGTCTGCCTGCTCCCCCTGCCCGCTCCCCAAGTTCCCGCCGGCACTATAATGCCATGTGCTTGATGTATCGAGACAATCCGACATCCTTTTTCCGTTCCTTCGGTTTCTTCCCCGATTTTGCGCTGATCGTCCCGCCGAACCGGGCTAGGGCTCGATCTCCATCATCCCGCAAACAGGAGGGGACCATCATGCAGATCAGAACGCTTACGGGATTCGCCATATCGGCCGCCGCCATCGTCGCGCTGGCCGCCTGCTCGACCACGGGAGACGAGGCGGGCGCGCCGCCGGCCCCGGCGCAGGCGTTCGATATCGCCAGCGTCAGCATCAGCCCGATGACGACGGCCAATCTGTGCCGCCAGCTCGGCGGACAGGGACAGGCGCCCACCATCACCATCCGGCACACCGCCGCCGCCGGCGTGCCGATCCGCCTGCATCTGCAGGACAGGCTGAGCGACGGCAGCATCTTCAACCACCGCAGCACCCGCGTCACCTCGGACGGCTCCGGCACCACGGTCGTGAACCATGCCTTCCTGCCGCCGTGCAACACGACGGGCGGGCGGCTGAACTCCGACTACCGGCTCACGGTCGAGGCGGGGGGCAAGTCGCGGACGGTCGGCTGGGCCCGCTTCGACTCCGCCTCGCGCACGATCCGCTAGAGCAATTCCAGGAAAAGTGTGAAGCACTTTTCCGCCCGGAATTGCGGAAAAACAAAGAGATAGATCGTTTCACCGTTTCCGTAAAACTGTGAAACGATCTAGGCGCGATCACCCGACGATGCGAGCGCCGGCGCCGGCACGCGCCGGCGTCGCTGCGGAACGGCCGTCAGAAGCGCTTCTCGTTCTCCCGCGCCAGCACGGCGAAAGCGTCGGAATCCGCGATGTAGCGCCGCGCCGCGGCGTCCCAGCTGTAGGTCACCGCGATCGTGCGGCTTGCCGGTTCAGGCATGGCCGCGTCGCCGCATTCCTCCCCCGAAGCCTCCGTAACCTCGGTCACGACAGCCCGTATATCGGCAAACGGCGCGCCGGCGCCGCGCCGGACATCGAGCTGCTGTGTCCGCTCGAAGGCGCATGCCCTGTCGTCCAGCATGGAAACCGCGTCGACAAGCTCGAAGCGGTCGTCGCGCAGGAGGATCAGCGCCACGGTCGCGTAACCCTGGCCGGAATTGAAATGCGTGCTGCGCGTGACCAGCAGGTCGTCGCCCTCGCCCACCGGCAGCCGAACGGGTTCGGCGAAGGACGTCCAGCGGTCGAAAGCCACATCGACGGCGTCCAGAAGCCTCGGTTCGGCCGCGACATCGAAGGCGGCGAGAACGACGAAGCCCGAGGCACTGTCCCGGGCGCTGCCGAAGTCGAGAAGCAGAACCGTTCGGTCATGCCCGCCGGAGCGCGCCCGAATGGCCGCGAAATGGCGAAGCCCGGCCTCCTCCGGCCTCTCGCTGCTCCATTCCGTCCCGTCGATATGGCGGATGCCGGTCGGCTCCGGCATGAGCCGGACGAGGTCGGCGAAGGTCACGTCCTGCCGTCCGGCCACCGGATCCGCGAGGTCGGGACGCAGCGCCGCCTCGGCCGATGCACGCGCGACGGGCACCGGCAAGACCGCCATCGCGACAAGCGCCGCGCGCAACAGAAGAGTGATCGTCACGGACATGTCGTGACCTGGCTCGCGCAGACGTCCCTGGACCAGCCGCGCGACCTTTCGCCGTCGAAATCCCCCTCGACCTCGACCCATATGCCTTCGCAGGCATGAAAGGTGTCGATCCGGAAGTAGTCGGAGCTGCTGCTGGCCGTGCTCACGGCATGGATGGCCGGGGCATCGTCGGACGGCCGCGACAACAGGAACCGCGATTCCAGCCATATCCGCAGCACGGTGCCGGGCAGCCATCCCTCGCCGCTGAAACTGGTGACCGGATCGGTGGGCAGGCCGCCGTAAAGATCGGTGACGATCTGGGAAATCCGGAACCAGCCATCGCGAGAGCCGGTGATCGTCACTTCGGGAAAATAGGTCTCCGCGCCGTCGGAATAGGGCCCGGGAACCACCGCAACCGCCGGATAGTCCGGCCCCGGCCCGGCGCGCACGGCAAGATCGGCCGGCGCATCCTCCGCGATCCATGCGGCAAGGTCGCACTGCGTGGTCTCCATGCCGGCGGCCGCGCCGGTGCAGGCTTCGATCAACGCCGCGGCCGCTTCGCGCGCCCCGTCGAGCGGAAATTCCTCGGCTCCGTCTCCGACGAAGACATGCAACGTGCCGCGCGAGGCGAGGAGGTCGGCAAGGCGCCCGTCGAGCATCGTCCGGCCTTCGAGAATGAAGCTGTCGTCCATCTCCATCCGCGCACCGGTCGTGGCGATCGGCACTTCGATGCCGCCTGCCTGGAGCAGGACCTCGACCTCCGCGCCTTCGGCCGCATCGGACGGCTCGAAGGTGAAGGTGAACACAAGCTCGCCGCCACCGTCCGGGCAGGCGAAGGAAATCGGCGCGTGATCGGTCTGGGGGATGCCGTAGAACAGCGATGCGCCGCGTTCCACCTTCGCACCGTGCCATCCAGGGCCCTCCCCGGCCATTGCCGCCATGGGCATGAGGCAGAATGGTGCGGCGGCACGCAGTGCGAGGGTCACCCGCTCCCGAATCGCCATGGCGCGGCCCTCCCTCGGCCTGCACGCGGATCGCGTGCGCACCATTATAGCGCGGTTACGGGTCGTCGCCTAATGTGCGGGATCATGCCGCCTGTCCTTCGTCGTCGCGTGGGGGAAAATGGTGCCGGCGGAGAGGATCGAACTCCCGACCTTCGGTTTACAAAACCGCTGCACTACCGCTGTGCTACGCCGGCCCGCGAGGCGCCGGCTCACGGCGCCTCCTTGACGGGCTGCCGTTAGCACAATTCGACGGGCTGTAAAACCGTCAGGCGGCGATGCCAAGCGGAAGCGGGCGCTACCCAGCGCGGCCGGCGCGTGCTAGAGCGCTAGTGCCCGAACCGCTTTCCAGCCGCAGCCCCAACCGCAGACGATGACCACGGAAAACCTCGCCCTCGCATTCATCTGCGCCGACAACCCCGACGCGCGCGAGGCCGCCGCACGGCTTGCCGCGCTCTACGGCCAGTCGTCGCTGGCCGAGGCCGACGTGGTAGTGGCGCTGGGCGGCGACGGCTTCATGCTCCAGGCCATCCACGAGAACATGGATTCGGGCCGCTCCATCTACGGCATGAACCGGGGCACGGTCGGCTTCCTGATGAACGAATATGCCGAGGACGGCCTGCGCGAGCGCATCCTCGCCGCCGGCGCCGAGACCATCCGCCCGCTGGTGATGGAGGCGCAGACCGCCGGCGGCCAGACGGTGTCGGCGCGCGCCATCAACGAGGTGTCGCTGTTCCGCCAGTCGGCGCAAGCCGCCAAGGTGCGCATCTCCATCGACGGCAAGCTGCGGCTCGACGAACTCGTATGCGACGGGGTGATGGTGGCGACGCCGGCCGGCTCCACCGCCTACAACCTCTCCG
>DAOMOI010000198.1:0-4843 GCA_035444225.1 Aquamicrobium sp.
GGCTGCACCGCGCCGAGGCCGAGGCCGATGTCGGAGGCCGTCTCGCGCACAGCGGCGAGGATGCGCGCCAGCGCGTCGCGGTCGTCGAAATCCGCCGAGCGGCTCGTCACCGAGACCGCGCCGACGAAAACGCCCTGCCGGTCGAAGACAGGCGCGCCGAGCCCGGTCAGCCCGACGATGTAGTCGTTGGCGACCAGCTCGTAACCCTGTTCGCGGATGCGCCGGGTCGCCCGCAGCAGGGCCGCCGGATCGGTCTGCGAGAAGCGGGTGCAGACCGGCTGCGGCCGCGCCAGCCAGTCCAGCCGCGCCCGCTCGCCGATATGGGCGAGGATGACGCGCGGACCGGACGCCACGTTGATCGGCACGACCGTGCCCGGCATCGAGCCGAGCACGTCGAGGAAGACGCCGGCGGCCCACACCCGCTCGACGCAGATCGCGCCGTCCGGGTCGGGCAGCCAGAAGAAGGAGGTCATCCCGGTCTCGCCGGTCAGCCGCGAAAGATGAGGCGCAGCCGTCTCGCGCAGCAGGCGCGGGCCGATGATGGCCGGCTGGAGCTTCAGCACGCCGATGTCGAGGCCGTAGGTGCCCTCGATGCCGTCGCGGCGGACGAAGCCGGTGCGGGTCAGCGCGATGAGCAGCCGGCGCGCCGTGTTCTTGTCCAGCCCGGCCGCGGCCGCCACCTCGGCCAGCGTCAGGATCGGGCGCGCCGGCGTGAAGCTCTTGAGGATCGCCGCGACGCGCTCGACCGAGCGCATGCCCGGCGCGGCCTGCCCGCCACCGTCATGAGCATCGGCAGGGGCGTGAGCATCGGCGGACATATGGGCGTCGGGGACACGGGAATCGTCGGTCACGGTTTGAGCCTTCCTGACAGGAGCGTATCATTCCTTGATACTATCAAATCATGGATTGACTCCAGAAGGCCGTTTTTGCTTCCTGTGCTTATCGACAGGAAAATCGGGAGTTGAGGTTGATGGCGTTGGATGCTGAACTGCGTGCTGCGATCATGCGCTCGGTCGACGAGGGTTTCGATGAACAGATCGCCTATACGAGGAAGCTGGTCTCCTTCGCCTCGCAGCGCGGCGAGGAATTCACCATCCAGGACTTCCTCTACCACGACTACGAGGCGCGCGGCTTCAAGATGGATCGCTTCGAGATGGACGAGGCGGCGCTGACGGCGCACGAGGGCGGCGCGCCGTTCTCGGACACCCATTCGCGCGCGCCCATCGTCGTCGGCATCCACCATCCGCGCGAGGAGAAGGGCCGCTCGCTCATCCTCCAGCACCATACCGACGTGGTTCCCGTCGGCCCGCTCGACATGTGGGAACACGACCCCTATGGCGGCGAGATCGTCGGCGACCGCATGTACGGCCGCGGCGCGGGCGACATGAAGGCGGGCGCCGCCGCCAACGTCTTCGCGCTGGAGGCGCTGCGCCGCATCGGCCTGCAACCGGCCGCGACCGTCTACCTGCAATCCGTGGTCGAGGAGGAATCGACCGGCAACGGCGCGCTCCAGACCTTCCTGCGCGGCTACACCGCTGAAGCCGCGCTGATCCCCGAGCCCGAGGACAACATGCTGAACCGGGCCAATGCCGGCGTGCTGTGGTTCGAGGTCGAGGTGCGCGGCATCCCGGTCCACGTCCGCGAGATGGGCGAGGGCGCCAACGCCATCGACGCCGCCAATCGCGTCATCGGCGCGCTGCGCGAGATCGAGGCGCGCTGGAATGCCGAGAAGGCCGAGCATCGCGGCTTCGAAGACATGGACCACCCGATCAACATGAATATCGGCATCATCCAGGGCGGCGACTGGGGCTCCTCGGTTCCGGCCTGGTGCAAGTTCCAGGTCCGCGTCTCGATCTATCCCGGGCAAAAGGCGCAGGAGAAGCTGAAGGAGATCAAGGACCACGTCGCGAACTTCTCGCGCGGCGACCGCTTCCTCGCCCAGAACCCGGCCCGCGTCACCCAGAACGGCTTCAACGCGGAAGGCTACTATCTCGAGCCCGGCTCGGACGCGGAGAACACGCTGGCCACGGCCCACGAGGCCGCCTTCGGCGAGAAGCTGAAGAGCTTCACAACCCCGGCCTATCTCGATGCCCGCGTCTATGCGCTCTACAACGGCATCCCGACGCTCTGCTACGGGCCGATCTCGCGCAACATCCATGGCTTCGACGAATATGTCAGCCTCGAATCCGTCCGCAGCGTCACCAAGGCAATGGCGCTGTTCATCGCAGAATGGTGCGGCACCGAGCCGGTCTGACCGGAACGGTCCGCGCCAGCCCCGACCGGAAAACCCCGGCGGTCAACCAGAGAGGGAAATCAATGAAACTCGCGAAAACCTTCTGTGCCACCCTGTTGGGGGCCACGCTTCTGTCCGGCGGCGCCGGGCTGGCGGCCGAATTGAAGATCGGCGTCGTCGGCCCGCTGACCGGCCCGGCCGCGACCTCGGGCATCGCCATGCGCGATTCCTACCAGTTCGTCGTCGATGCGGTGAACGCCGATGGCGGCCTCGACCTCAACGGCGAGAAGACCACGGTGACGCTGCTGTTCGAGGACAGCGCCTCGCGTCCCGAAATGGGCGTCTCGGCCGCCCAGAAGCTGCTCACCCGCGACAATGTCGACCTGATGATCGGCGACATGTTCGCCTCCTCGGTGACGATCGCGCTGATGGACGTCGCCGCCTCCTACGGCAAGTTCGTGATGAGCGGCCAGCCGGTGTCGTCGGAGATCGCCCGCAAGGTCGAGAGCGACCCGGAGCGCTTCGCCAATTTCTGGAAGTCGAGCTGGAACTCCGACGCCTACGCCCAGGCCGTGTTCGAGGCGGTCGAGGGGCTGATGGACGCCGGAAAGTTCGAGCCGGGCGACAAGAAGATCGCCTTCGTCTTCGAGGACACCGACTACGGCAAGTCGAACGCCGAATACGCGCTGCCGCTGTTCAAGGACGCCGGCTGGACCGAGTCGGGCCATGAGGCCGTGCCGCTCGGCCATTCCGACTTCTACCCGCAGCTTTCCAAGCTGCGCGCCGACAAGCCCGACGTGCTCGTCTCGATCTTCACCTCGGTCAATTCGGGCGTGGCGCTGACCCGGCAGATCAAGGAGACCGGACTCGATACGCTGCACATCGCCATCTACTACCCGCTGCGCCCCGAGTTCCACGAGGGCATCGGCGGCGATTCCGAAGGTATGCTGTGGACGCCGATGCTCTACGATCCGGTCAACAACGAGCAGCACAAGGCGCTGTTCGACATGATGAAGGAGAAGGGCATCGACGCCACCGGCGACCACGCGCAGGGCTATTGCCAGATGGCCATGCTGATGGAGAACCTGAAGCGCGCGGGCACGCATGAGCCGGCCAAGCTGTCGGAAGCCTTCGCGACCACGGACTTCCCCTGCTACACCGGCCGCTTCGTCTACGACACGACCAACCACACGCCCAAGATCGGCGCCGACTTCCTGCCGGTCGCCGTGGCGCAGATCCAGGACGGCGTCAGCAAGGCGGTGTGGCCGCCTTCGGCCGCCACCGCCGAGTTCAAGTGATCGCGGCGGTCGCCTGAGCGAACCCAAGCCGGCGGGAAGCGGCGCGCTTCCCGCCGGCCCATCGTTCCATCGGCCTGCCGCCCGGCCTCGTCCGGGCGGCAGGTCCGAGGCGAATGGACTGTTCCACGATCCAAGAACCGGAGTCTGACGCATGGCAAATCTGGCGAGCGGGCCGCTCCTTTCGGTCGATTCCGTCACCATGACCTTCGGCGGCATCGTCGCCGTCGACAATCTCTCGCTCGAGGTCAGGCAGGGGCAGATCCTGGCTCTGATGGGGCCGAACGGCGCCGGCAAGACGACAACCTTCCACGTCATCGCCGGGGTCCACAAGCCGACCCACGGGCGCATCCTGTTCCAGGGGCGCGACATCACCGGCATGCGGCCCGACGGGCGCTGCCGCGCCGGCCTGGCGCGCACGTTCCAGATCACCCAGCCTTTCGAGCAGCTTTCCGTGACCGAGAACATCATGGTCGGCGCGCGGCCCTTCCACGCGTCGATGGCGGAGCTGCGCAAGGCCTCCGAAGCCTATGCCGACAAGGTCGGCCTCGGCGACAAGCTGGACACGCCGGCGGGCGGCCTCTCCACCGGCCAGCGCAAGCGGCTGGAGCTGGCGCGCGCCATGGCGACGCGGCCGAGCCTGCTTTTGATGGACGAGGTGACGGGCGGCGTCGACATGAAGAGCATCCCCGGCCTGATCGAGCTGGTGAAGACGCTGCGCACCGACGGCCTGACCATCGTGCTGATCGAGCACAACATGAAGGTGATCAGCGAGCTGGCCGACGAGGCGATCTTCATGAACCGGGGCGCGCGCATGGTCTCCGGCACCCCGCGCGAGGTCGCCACCGACCCGGCCGTGGTCGAACTCTATCTGGGAGATGCCGCCGATGGCCACTGAGACACCGCTGATCGAGGTTCGCAACGTCAACGTCGTCTACGGCAACTATCAGGTGCTGTGGGACGTCTCCATGGAGACGCAGGCCGGCCAGATCACCGCCGTGCTCGGCCCCAACGGCTCGGGCAAGTCGACCATCCTCAAGGCGATCATGGGCCTGACGCCGGTGCGCGCGGGCAAGATCATCCTCGACGGCGAGGACATCACCAATCGCCCCGCGCACGAGATGGTGGCGCGCGGCATGACCATGGTGCTGGAGCGCCGGCGCCTGTTCACCGGCATGACGGTCTACGAGAACGTGATGCTGGGCGCCTATCACCCCAGCGTGCAGAAACACGCCCGCGACCGGCTGGAATGGGTCGAAAGCCTGTTCCCGATCATCGCCGAGCGCCGCGACCAGATCGCCGGCAAGATGTCGGG
>DAOMOI010000199.1:0-4827 GCA_035444225.1 Aquamicrobium sp.
GCGTCGATTGGTGCTTTGAGTAAGTGTAGAGAGTACGATGACCGATCTGGTTAGAATGCGGGTGAAATACGTCATCGGGCCTGACGGCAGCCCGCTAACCATTGCGGATCTTCCGCCATCCAACACGCGGCGCTGGGTCATCAGGCGCAAGGCGGAGGTGGTGGCGGCGGTTCGCGGCGGGCTGCTCAGCCTCGAGGAAGCCTGCCAGCGCTACAAGCTGACGGTGGAGGAATTCCTGTCCTGGCAGGCCTCGATCGACGAGTACGGCCTGGCGGGCCTGCGCACGACGCGAATCCAGCAATATCGCCACTGATTTTCGGACGTTCTTAGTCCGGCGGCGCGGCCGCATGTCCTTCCGGCAGGAGGACATGCGGCTTTCGGCGTTGCGCAAATCGTGTAACAGGGGCGGGGACAAGCGCCACGACACGGAAGCGACAAGGAGACCCGCGATGGGCGAACTCAGGGCCGGCATCATTCCCGTCACGCCATTCCAGCAGAACTGCACCATCCTGTTCGACGACGCCTCCAAGCAGGGCGTGGTGGTCGATCCGGGCGGCGATGTCGAAAACATCCTCGCCGCGATCCGCGACAACGGCCTCGCCATCGAGGCGATCTGGATCACGCACGGCCATATCGACCATGCTGGCGGCGCGGAAGAGCTGAAGGAGGCGCTGGGCGTCGAGATCATCGGCCCGCACGCGGCCGACGCGCCGCTCCTGTCGCGGCTCGAGGACCAGGGCAGGGCCTACGGCATTTCCGGCGTGCGCAACTGCGCGCCCAACCGCTTCCTGACCGAGGGCGAGACCGTGTCCTTCGCCGGCCATGATTTCGAGGTGCTGCATTGCCCCGGCCATGCGCCGGGCCATGTCGTCTACTACAACCGCGCCGCGAAATTCGCCCATGTCGGCGACGTGCTGTTCCACGGCTCGGTCGGCCGCACCGACCTGCCCGGCGGCAACCACGAGGCGCTGATCCGCTCGATCAAGGAAAAGCTGCTGCCGCTCGGCGACGAGATCGGCTTCATCTGCGGCCACGGGCCGGGCGGCCGCTTCGGCGACGAGCGGCGGTCGAACCCGTTCCTGACCTGATTTGAATCAGGACGTGCGCGCGGCGACGAAGCGGGCGGCGGCGCGCAGGGTCTCGGCGCGGGAACCGAAGGGGTCGAGCAGCTCGCCCGCCTGCGCGACGAGGCCGTCGAGCTGGCGCCGCGCCCAGTCGACGCCGTGGAGCGACACCAGCGTCGCCTTGCCCGCGTCCTCGTCCTTGCCGGCGGCCTTGCCGAGCGCGGCCGAATCGGAGGTCGCGTCGAGGAGATCGTCGGCGAGCTGGAAGGCCAGCCCGATGGCCGAGCCGAACTCGGCCAGCGCCTCGTGTTCATGCGCGGGCGCGCGGGCGATTTCGGCGCCCGCCTCGCAGGCGAAGCGGATCAGCGCGCCGGTCTTCATCGCCTGAAGCCGCACGATGCCGTCCTCGCCGGGCTTGTCGGCGGCGGCGGCAAGGTCGAGCGCCTGCCCACCGGCCATGCCGCCCATGCCGGCGGCCCGCGCCAGCTTCGCCGCCAGCCGCGCCCGCGTCTCGCCCGGCAGCGCGGTTGCTTCGTCGGCGACGACGTCGAAGGCGAAGGTGAGCAGGCTGTCGCCGGCAAGAATCGCGTTGGCCTCGCCGAAGGCGCGGTGCACGGTCGGGCGGCCGCGGCGCATGTCGTCGTCGTCCATCGCCGGCAGGTCGTCATGGATCAGCGAATAGCAATGGACGCATTCGAGCGCAGCGGCGACGCGCAGCGGCGCCTCGCCGTGGACGTCGAACAGGGCGGCGCTCTCCAGCACCAGAAAGGGGCGCAGCCGCTTGCCGCCGCCGAGCACGCCGTGGCGGATCGCCTCCATCAGCGGGCGCGGGCGCGCGATCTCGCCGGAAAGCGGCGCATCCGAGAGCAGGTTCTCCAGCATCGTCTCGACCGCGCCGGCGCGGCGCGCCAGCGCCGCCTCGAATAGGGTCTCGTCCATCTCTCGTCTGCCCGATGCTGCCTTCGTTGCCGGAGCGATGGCCGCAAAACCCCTTCGCGTCAAGGTAGCGTTGCGCCTTGGTGACATGGTCTGTATTCCATGAGGCTCACGAGGGGAACGCCGGCGTGGAAAGCCCGACCGTCACGATCGAGCCGAGGAAGATGCGCCGCCGCAACGGGCGCAGGCCGCGCGGCAGGCCCCGCGTCTGGCTGCGGCGCCTCGCGCTCGGCATCGTGGCGCTGCTGGCGCTGCCGCTCCTCCTGTCGCTGCTTTACCTCGCTCCTCCGGTCCATCCGCTGTCGACGCTGATGATCAAGGATCTCGCCGCCTTTCGGGGCTACGAGCGCCAGTGGACGCCGCTGGAGGAGATCGGCCCGCGCCTCGTCAATTCGGTGCTGATGTCGGAGGACGGGCAGTTCTGCTCGCATCACGGCATCGACCTCGGCGAGTTCCGCGCCGTGTTCGAGGATTTCCTCGCCGGGGAGGCGACGCGTGGCGGCTCGACCATCACCATGCAGACGGTGAAGAACCTCTATCTCTGGCACGGCCGCTCCTATGTCAGGAAGGGGCTGGAATTGCCCTATGCGATCTATCTCGATCTCGTCATGCCGAAGCGGCGGATCATGGAGATCTACCTGAACATCGCCGAGTGGGGACCGGGCATCTATGGCGCTGAGGCCGCGGCGCGCCACCATTTCGGCAAGCCGTCGCGGGAACTGACGGCGCGGCAGGCCGCGCTCCTCGCGGTGACCCTGCCCAACCCGCTGGCGCGCACGCCGGGCAAGCCGACCAAGGCGCTCAACCGGCTGGCCGCGACCATCGAGCGGCGCGCCGGCCATGCCGGCGGCTACAATGCCTGCCTGAAGTGAGGGGCCTGCCCGAAGCAAGTGCGGCGGAAAGCGAAAAATTTCCGCCCCGGCGCTGGTCAAATGCGCCGCTTGCGTGTATAGGCCACGCGACTTTCCCGGTTTTCGGCCGTCAGCTCAAGCCTTTCCATCGAGAGGCGGCAACGGCCGTTCGAGCGAACATCGGAGCAGGACCATGGCAGTACCGAAAAGAAAGACCTCGCCGTCGAAGCGCGGCATGCGCCGCTCGGCCGACGCGCTGAAGGCCCCGACCTATGTCGAGGACAAGAACTCCGGCGAGCTTCGCCGCCCGCACCACATCGACCTGAAGACCGGCATGTATCGCGGCCGTCAGGTGCTGGAGCCGAAGGAAAGCTGAGGCTTTTCCCGGTTCGCGATTCGCGACGATCAGGATGGCCGTGCCCGAGAGGGCGCGGCCATTTTCTTTGGCGGCAAGGGGAAGCCGGGCAGGGAGCGATCGGGTCGAGGGCATCGCCACAGGCGAGCCGTCGCGTCATGCCGGGAAGGAGGGGCGGGGGAGATGGTACGGTTGGGTGGACTCGAACCACCGACCTCTGGTGCCACAAACCAGCGCTCTAACCAACTGAGCTACAACCGCATGCACATGCCCAAGGGCTGGCAGGCTATTACGGTCAATCGCGGCCGATTTCAAGTGCGATGCGCGCCCGGACGGGCTTTAATCTCACCATCGTCGCGAGTGAAGCGCCGGCCGGAAGCGGCAAAGAAAAAGGAGCGGTCCGAAGACTGCTCCAGGAAATCGCTGTAACCGGAGGAAAGGGGTTCGTTTCAACCCTTGGCCTTCCCCCGTATGTCGCCGACGCCTTTCTGGACCTTGCCGACGGCCTTGTCGACCTTGCCTTCGGCCTGAAGCTTCCTGGAGCCCGTTGCCTTGCCGGCGGCTTCCTTGACGGCGCCCTTGGCCTGTTTCGCGACGCCCTTGACCTGATCCTTGTTGACCATTTCGCCTGTTCCTTTCGCGGTGGCCGCAGCATGCGGCACTCCAGAACGGTCCGGCCGGATTTTGGTTGCATGGGACTCATGCGCCCATATGCGAAAGGGGCGGCATCGCTGCCGCCCCTTCGTTATTTCTGGCTTTATGGACTTCCTAGAAGTCCATGCCGCCACCTAAGCCCGCTTGCGGGCTTGGGCATTCTTGATTGATGGCGAGCTTTATGGACTTCTTAGAAGTCCATGCCGCCCATGCCGCCCATGCCGCCGCCGGGCATTGCCGGCATCGGGGCGTCCTTCTTCGGCGCCTCGGCGATCATGGCCTCGGTGGTGACGAGCAGGCCGGCGACCGAAGCGGCGTCCTGAAGCGCGGTGCGCACCACCTTGGTCGGGTCGACGATGCCGAGCGAGATCAGGTCGCCATATTCGCCGGTCTGGGCGTTGTAGCCGAAGGTCGCCGACTTGTTGTCGAGGATCTTGCCGACGACGATCGAGGCTTCCGCACCGGCGTTGGTCGCGATCTGGCGGGCCGGAGCCTGCAGCGCGCGGCGCACGATGTTGATGCCGGCGTCCTGATCGGCGTTCTCGCCGGTGGCCTTGACGGCGGCCGAGGCGCGCAGCAGCGCGGTGCCGCCGCCCGGGACGATGCCTTCCTCGACCGCGGCGCGGGTGGCGTTCAGCGCGTCGTCGACGCGGTCCTTGCGCTCCTTGACCTCGACTTCGGTCGAGCCGCCGACGCGGATCACCGCGACGCCGCCGGCGAGCTTGGCCAGGCGCTCCTGGAGCTTCTCGCGGTCGTAGTCGGAGGTGGTCTCCTCGATCTGCTGCTTGATCTGGGCGACGCGGCCCTGGATCTCGGCCTTCTTGCCGGCGCCGTCGACGATGGTGGTGTTCTCCTTGGAGATCGACACCTTCTTGGCGCGGCCGAGCATGTTGAGGCCGACATTCTCAAGCTTGATGCCGAGGTCCTCGGAGATGACCTGGCCGCCGGTGAGGATGGCGATGTCCTC
>DAOMOI010000200.1:0-4806 GCA_035444225.1 Aquamicrobium sp.
CCGACCGAGCGCGAGTTCCTCGACCATTATTATCGCCACGCCGCGCCGACCGGGGCGCTGGGCACGTTCCACATCGCCTTCGCGCTGTTCCGCTTCGCCGTCATCTTCGTCGGCATCGCCGACCGGGCGAGGGCGGGCACGGCGGTCGCCGCCAATGCCGCGGCGGTCGGGCCGCTCGCCCGCCGCTTCGCGGCGCGGGCGATGGAGATCATCGCCTGAAAGAGCGCTATCGGCTCAGCGGCTCTTCACCATCATGCCGCTCGCGTCGAAGTCGGGCTTTGCCCGCTTGACGATGTCGGCGGTGATGCGTGCCGAGCCGGCCGACATGGTCCACCCCATGTGGCCATGGCCGACATTGAACACCATGTTGGAGAATTTTCCGCCGCGGCCGAAGATGGGCGTTCCCTCGGGCGTCATCGGGCGCAGGCCGGCCCAGTATTGCGGCTGGCCGTAATCGGCCCCGTCGGGGAAGATGTCGCGGATCGCACCGAGCATGTGGCGGAAATCCTCAGGCTTGTGCGACCTGTCGAAGCCGGCGAACTCGGCCGTCGCGGTCACGCGCATCCGGTCGCCGAAGCGGGCATAGGCGACGAGGTTGTCCTCGTCGACGCCGCCGATGGCAGGCGGATTGTTCTTGCCGCCGATCGGCATCGTCACCGAATAGCCCTTGATCGGGTAGATCGGCAGGCTGACGCCGAGCTGGCGGGCGAAGTCGGGCGCGAAGACGCCGAGGCACAGCACGAACTCGTCGGCGGCAAGCGCGCCGGCGCTCGTGGTGACGGCGCTTATCCTGTCGCCGACCGTCTCGAAGCCCTTGACCTCGGTGTCGAACAGGAATTTGACGCCGAGCTTTTCGGCGCAATGTTGCGCGAGGTTCTGCGTAAACACCCGCGCGTCGCCGCTGGCGTCGGAGGGGCAGTAGATCGCGCCGGCGAACTTGTCCTTGACCGGCTCCAGCGCCGGGTCGATACGGGCCGCCTCGTCCGGCTGGATCGCCCGCAGCTCCAGGCCCTCCTCGGAGAGCACGCGGGTGTTGGCCGTGCCGCGGGCGAACGATTCCGGCTTGCGGTAGAGATAGAGCAGCCCGCCGCCGACGCCGTGATAGTCCACCCCGGTCTCATCGACCACCGCCTCGAGCCGCCGCTGCGAATAGAGACAGAGCTGGACCTTGCGCTTGGTGTTGGCGCTGGCCTTCGCCGCCGTGCAGTTCATCAGGAACTTCCACGACCACGCCCACAGGCGCGGGTCGAGGCTCGGCCGGAACACCAGCGCCTGGCTGTCGTCGAACAGGGAGCGGAGCAGGATGCGCGGCGCCCTCGGCGACGACCATGTGTAGGCATGGCCCGGCGCGATCAGGCCGGCATTGGCGAAGCTGGTTTCGGAAGCCGCTTCGGACAGCCGGTCGATGACGGTCACCTCATGCCCGTCGCGGGCAAGTTCGTAAGCGGTCGTGACGCCGACGACGCCGGCGCCGAGAACGATAACGCGCATTCTACCCCTCCATGGGCGGTATTCAGACCGCCGCGATGACCGCGATCTCGACCGTGAACTTCGGCGCGGCGAGCTTCGATTCCACGGTGGCGCGCGCCGGGGTGGCGTCGGTGTCGACCCATGCGTCCCACACGGCGTTGAACTCCTCGAAGGTCGAGATGTCGGCGAGCCAGATCGAGGCCGACAGGAGCTTGCTCTTGCTCGTGCCCGCCTTCTTGAGCAGGGTGTCGATGCGGTCGAGGATGTTCTTCGTCTGCGCCGTCACGCTCTCGCCGCCGGCGTCGAGCGCGACCTGGCCGGAGAGATAGACCGTGTTGCCGTGGACGACGGCTCCGCTCATCCGTGCGCCGGGGTCGATCCGCTTAATCGTGCTCATGAAAATCTCCTTTATTGAACGGGGTACGCGGCGCACTATATGTGGGCACAAGTGTATCCACAAGAGGATTGTTCCACATCCCGATCCGTGGCAGAACTCACCGCACCGGATGTCGAGATACCGGATATCGAGATTCTGCCGGACGGAACGTCCGGAGCCAGGGACGGTGCGAGAAAGTGGTGAAGGCAAAGAAGACCGGGCGGCCCGCCGACAGCGTCGACAAGGTCTATGATGCGCTGAAGGAACTGGCGGTGGACTACCGCTTCCGCCCCGGCGAGCGCGTCAACGAGGTCGAGCTTGCGACCAGCCTCGGCGTGTCGCGCACGCCGGTGCGCGAGGCGCTGAACCGCCTCGTGCGCGACGGGTTCATGAGCTTCGTGCCGAACCGGGGCTTTTACGCCCGCGACATCACGCCCCAGGACGTGCAGGACCTCTACGAGCTGCGGGCGGCCATCGAGCGCGCCGCCTTCAAGCTCGCCTGCGAGCGCGGCACCGACGAGGAAATCGAGGCGATCGCCGCCATCTGGCAGAACAACAGCACCTCGCACGACGCGACCGACTGGGCGCGCGTCGCCGAGGCCGACGAGGCGTTCCATCTCGGCATCGTCCAGCTGTCGGCGAACAAGCAGATGATCTCGTCGCTGGAGGCGATCAATTCGCTGATCCGCTTCTTCCGCCGCATCGACCTGGAGAGCCAGCGCCGCCGCGCCGGCCTTTACGGCGAGCATGACGGCATCATCGACTGCCTCAGGCGGCGCGACGTCGCCAAGGGCTGCGAGATCGTCGAGCAGCACATAACGCTGAGCTCCGCCCACGCCATCGAGGTGACGAAGGAGGGACTGGCGCGCATCTTCTTCGGCCGGCCGGGTTCGCCGGCGCGAATGGCCGGCCAGCAGCCCATCGCCGCGCGGCGCAAGAAGGCCGCGACCGGATAGGGCACGCTTTCCGGGGTGGCATTGAATCCATCGCGATTTAATCGCGCCCGCACTCGATCCGGGTCGCCTTGCGCCGCCTTTCATCTCCTGCCGGGACCTTCTGCCCGTGAACTGGGAGACGAAGCGTCTTCATCTTCGCTTTCGCCAGTCATAAGCCTTGCAGGAATAGCCGGAAGGGAACAGCCGACATCCCTTCTTCCCGTAAACGGCAGGGCAACGCATATGGTGGGCACCTCTCTCGTCATCCCGGAGGCCGGAGCGAAGCGGAGGCTGTCCGGGATCCATTGAGCAGCGCGGCCGGGCTCCGGGCTTGCGATGGTGGTGCCGAGCGCGCCGAGGCGAGGACCGGGCCGTTCCTGACGATCGTGCGGCCAATGGATCCCGGCTCCGCGGGCGCTTCGCGCCCTTGGCCGGGATGACGCGGAGGCAGAAATTTCCATATGCGATTGCCCTGCAGTTTACGGGGAGAAAGTGGCCCGAAGGGCCTGATGAGGGGCGGCTCAGCGTTGGATAGGGTGCGCCCGCAGTCCATAGTTCCTTCGCGTCGCAATGTGTATCCACTATTGGATTGACATATTCCGTCAATGCTGCTGAACTGAGGGCGGAAAATGGCAACCCAGCGGTCGGTGAAGACTGACCCCAAGGAAGACTGCAATGGCTGTCCCCGCAGTTTCGCTCGACGACAAATATCTTCTGGAGGACGGCCGGATCTACGTGACCGGCACGCAGGCGTTGACGCGCCTGCCGATGGTGCAGCGCTGGCGCGACCGTGCCGCCGGGCTCGACACCGCCGGCTTCGTCACCGGCTATCGCGGCTCGCCGCTCGGCGGCATCGACAGCGCCTTCGGCCAGGCCCGCCGCTTCGCCGAGGCCAACGACATCCGCTTCATGGCCGGGCTCAACGAGGACATCGCGGCGACGGCCGTGCTCGGCACCCAGCAGATCAACCTGCTCGAGAAAGCCAACAAGCAGGGTGTGTTCGCCATGTGGTACGGCAAGGGGCCGGGCGTCGACCGCTCGGGCGACGCCTTCCGCCACGGCAACCTCGCCGGTTCCGCACCCCATGGCGGCGTGCTGCTGCTCGCCGGCGACGACCACACCTGCAAGTCCTCCACCACCTCGCACCAGAGCGAATATGCGCTGATGGACGCGATGATCCCGGTGCTAAACCCGGCCGGCGTGCAGGAAATCCTCGATTTCGGCCTCTATGGCTGGGCGCTGTCGCGCTATTCCGGCTGCTGGGCGGCGCTGAAGCTGATCGCCGAGACGGTCGATTCCTCGGCCTCGATCGAGATCGGCCGCGACCGCATCGCCTTCACCGCGCCGCTCGATTTCGACAAGCCGGCGGGCGGCCTGAACATTCGCTGGCCCGACACGCCGCAGGAGCAGGAGCGGCGGCTGCACAATTTCAAGCTGCCGGCCGCGCTCGCCTTCGCGCGGGCCAATCGGCTCGACCGCGTCGTCCTCGGCGGCCCGCGCCGCCGGCTCGGCATCGTCACCACGGGCAAGTCCTATCTCGACGTGCGACAGGCGCTGGACGAGCTCGGCATCTCCGAGAAGAGGGCGCTGGAGCTCGGCCTGTCGATCTACAAGGTCGGCATGGTCTGGCCGCTGGAGCCGGAGGGGCTGACGGCCTTCGCCGCCGGGCTGGACGAGCTGCTGATCGTGGAAGAGAAGCGGCCGCTGATCGAGGGGCAGGTCAAGGACATTCTCTACAACATGCCGGCCGACCGGCGGCCGCGCGTCTTCGGCAAGCGCGACGGCGAGAACCGCATCGTCCTGCCCGCCCATGACGATCTGACCGCCGTGCAGATCGCGCGCGCCATCGCCGCGCGCATCCTACCCTATGTCGACGACGCCGCACTGGTGGCGCGCATCGGCCGGCTTTCCGCCATCGACACCGGCAAGCTCGCCAGTCTCGCGCCGGTGCAGCGCACGCCCTATTTCTGCTCGGGCTGCCCGCACAACACCTCGACCCGCGTGCCCGAAGGCAGCCGCGCGCTC
>DAOMOI010000201.1:0-4802 GCA_035444225.1 Aquamicrobium sp.
GCCGGCAGGAAGGTCTTGATCGTCACCGGATTGGCCATCTTGCCCATGCGGATCAACTCGGCCGAAACCTCGAAGATGCGCCGGTGCAGTGGCTCGTAAAAGTGATTCGGCTTCAGGAAGTCGGAGACGCGATAGAAGGCGTCGTTGTTGACGAGGATGGCGCCGAGCAGCGCCTGCTCGGCCTCGACGTTGTTGGGCGCCTCGCGATAGAGCGGCGCCTCGGCCGCGCCGAGCTTGCGGATTGCGTCAGCCATGATTCGTTCCGTTCCTGGGTCGGTCATCGGGTGTAGACGCAGGCTACGCGAGGTCAACCGCCTTCGCTGCCCGGGCCGCGCGCCCGGTTCCGATTCGCACGCTTTCCCGCTCTGTCCACAGGCGCGTTCGCCCCGGCTGGGAATCGCGATTGACTCTGGCGGAATCCTACGCCGAAGCGCCACGCACGGAAACAGGAACCTGCCTCATGCCGCGCGCGGGCCGAACAGGATGACCGCCGCGCCGGCGAGGCAGACGAGCGCGCCGACAATGTCGAAGCGATCCGGCCGCACGCCTTCCGCCGCCCACAGCCAGATGAGCGAGGCGCAGATATAGACGCCGCCATAGGCGGCATAGGCGCGGCCTGCAGCACTGCTCTCGGCTAGGGTCAGGAGCCATGCGAAGGCGGCGAGGCAGACCATGCCCGGAATGAGCCACAGCGCCGATTTCTCCAGCCGCCACCACGCCCAGAACGAGAAGCAGCCGGCGATCTCGGCAAGGGCGGCGGCGGCGAAGGCGGGAAGCGTCATGCTCTGGTCCGGGGAAGGGCAAAAACCCCTTTTCGGGCAGCTACCCGCCGAAGGCAAGGGCCGCGGTTCGGCCGCGGCGGCCGCGGGCGGCCTATTCCGCCGCGGCGGCGGGCGTCGCCTTGGCTTCCAGTTGCCTTATCGTCTCCTCGTTCCGGGCGATGTAGTCGCGCGTCAGCGGCAGGACGTCGTTCTTGCGCGCAAGCTGGATCTGGAACACCACCATGTCCTGCCAGCGGAAGGCGGCCTCGGAGCCGGCGAGATAGAACTCCCACATCCGCGCGAACCGCTCGTCGTAGATCTCGACCGCCTTTGCCCGGTTGGCCATGAAGCGCTCGCGCCAGTGCTTCAGGGTCTCGGCATAGTGCAGCCGCAAAATCTCGACGTCGGTGACGACGAGGCCGGCGCGCTCGATATGCGGCAGCACCTCCGAAAGGGCGGGGATGTAGCCGCCGGGGAAGATGTATTTGCGGATGAAGGTGTCGGTGGCGGCCGGCGGACCGGAGCGGCCGATCGAGTGCAGCACCATCACCCCGTCGCGCTTCAAGAGCCGCGCCGCCTGCTCGAAATAGGTGTGGTAGTGGTTGATGCCGACATGCTCGAACATGCCGACCGAGACGATGCGGTCGAACTGTTCGTCGAGCGCCCGATAGTCGGTGATCTCGAAGCGGACGCGATCTTCGAGCCCTTGCCTCCGGGCGCGCTCCACCGCCACCGCGTGCTGCTCGTCGGACAGCGTCACCCCCAGCACCTCCGCGCCCAGGGTGCGGGCGAGGTAGAGCGCAAGCCCGCCCCAGCCGCAGCCGATGTCGAGCACGGTCTGCCCGGGCTTGATGCGCAGCTTGGCCGCGATATGCCGCTTCTTGGCGAGTTGCGCCTCTTCCAGCGTCATGTCCGGCCGCTCGAAATAGGCGCAGGAATACTGCATGTCGGCGTCGAGGAAGAGCCGGTAGAGGTCGCCCGAGAGGTTGTAGTGGCGCTGGACGTTGCGCTTCGCCCGCCCGGCGGTGTTGATCTGGTGCAGGCGGCGCAAGCCGATGCGCAGATTGTCGAAGATCTTGGTCCAGGTGGGAATGTCCGCGCCCGACTCGAAATTGGTGTAGGCCAGCTTCAGCAGCGCCAGCACGTCGCCCCTGACGATGTCGAGCTCGCCGTTCATGTAGGCTTCCGGCACGCCGAGCCACGGGTTGAGCATGATCGCGTTCTGCGCCGAATGGGTGCGCAGCACGATGGCGAGCGGCTCGCCCGTGCCGTCCCCGAAAGTGTGTTCAGTGCCGTCGGGATCGGTGATGGTGAGGTTGCCGATGCGCACCAGACGCTCGACAACGCCCTGGAACAACCAGTTCATCGCATTCATCCATGGTGGTGCGAGGGGGGAGTGTGTCGCAACTCTCGTCCGGCGTAAAGCCCCGTCATGCCTCACCAATTGTGCCAAACGAAAACGCCCGGCGCGATGGCCGGGCGTCTTCGATGCAAGCTGCGCGCGAGGCTTATTCCTCGTCTTCGAAACCGTCCTCGTTGGGATCGAAGAAGGCGTCGGGACGCGCGTTCTCGTTGATGTCGTCGCCATAGATCGCCTCGGCCGAGTCGAGCTTCTCGCCGGCGGCCTGGCGCTCGGCCTCCTCGGCGGTGCGGGCGATGTTCAGCGTCACCGTCACCTCGACCTCCGGGTGCAGCGCGATCGCCACATTGGTCAGGCCGATGGTCTTGATCGGGTGGTTCAGCTCGACCTGGTTGCGGTTGATCGAGAAACCTTCCGTCGTCAGCAGCTCGGCGATGTCGCGGCTGGAGACCGAGCCGTAGAGCTGGCCGGTCTCGCCGGCCGAGCGCACGATGACGAAGGACTGGCCGTCGAGCTTCTCGGCGACCTGCTCGGCTTCGCTCTTGCGCTCGAGGTTGCGGGCTTCGAGCTGGGCGCGCTGGCCCTCGAACTTCTTGCGGTTGGCTTCGTTGGCGCGCAGCGCCTTGCCCTGCGGCAGCAGGAAGTTGCGGGCGAAGCCGTCCTTGACCTTGACGGTGTCGCCGATCTGCCCAAGGCGGGCGATGCGTTCGAGAAGAATGACGTCCATGTTCGTCTCCATGTCGGCCGCGCGGGCCGTTTCAAGTGAAGACGGGCTGGAAAGCAGGTGGCCCGGAAGAGAGGGGCCCGTGTCGCTGTCCTGCCCGTTGCGGCAGTTAGGGCCATGGCGGCCCAACTCGGATTTCGTCTTTCCGATCTCCGCGCCGAACGCGAAGGCGGGGAAGGGGCGGCCCTACGTAATGAAGTAAGGCCGCCCTTTCGAGATGCTTACTTCACCACGTAGGGCAGCAGGCCGAGGAAGCGGGCGCGCTTGATCGCGCGGGCGAGCTCGCGCTGCTTCTTCTGGCTGACGGCGGTGATGCGCGACGGCACGATCTTGCCGCGCTCGGAGATGTAGCGCTGCAGCAGCCGCACGTCCTTGTAGTCGATCCGCGGCGCGTTGGCGCCGGAGAACGGGCAGGTCTTGCGGCGGCGGTGGAACGGGCGCCGGGTCGGGATCTGGTTGATGTCGACCATTATTCTGCTGCTCCTTCAGCCTGTTCGCGCGGGCGGCGCGGGCCGCGATCGCCGCGATCACCCCCACGGTCGCCACGGTCGCCGCGATCGCGATCGCCGAAGCGCGGCCGGTCGCCGAAGCGGCCCTCGCGCTCGCGGTCGTCGCGCTTCTGCATCATGGCCGAGGGGCCGTCCTCGTGCTTCTCGACGCGAACGGTCATGAAGCGCAGGATGTCCTCGGACAGGCCCTGCTGGCGCTCCAGCTCCTGGATGGCCGCGGCCGGGGCCGTGACGTCCATCAGCGTGTAATGCGCCTTGCGGTTCTTGTTGATGCGGTAGGTCAGGGACTTCAGTCCCCAGTTCTCCACCCGGCCGACGGATCCGCCATTCGCCTCGATCACACCCTTGTACTGCTCGACAAGGGCTTCGACCTGCTGCGACGAGAGGTCCTGCCGGGCAAGGAACACATGTTCGTAGAGAGCCATGTCTGGTCTTGCCTTTCTTCGTTTCACACACTGTCGGTCCCGGCGGCTAGAGCCTCTGCAACTTCTCTTGTCCCGCGCGAGACGGGCGAAGAAAGGAGCAAACACGAGACGGTCGAGAGCGGAGACACGGGAGGCGGAAGCGCTTTCGGCTTCGCAGACGTTTCCCGCTTGGGAGACGCGCCCTCCGTTCAGCCCCCGGCTGGGACCGGCAGATGCGCGGCGTCTAAACACGGTTTCGCAGGATTTGCAATGGTGGGTGGGGCGAAAACGCCGATCGGCGCGGGCTTGCGTGTAAATAGAGCCACATTTTCATGTTCGCCTCGCCCCTTGACCTCATCCTGTCGTTGCGCCACACGCAAGGACCGACAGGAACGAGCAGGGAGCGCATCATGTCGATCGCCTTCACCTTTCCCGGGCAGGGCAGCCAGGCCGTGGGCATGGGCAAGGACCTCGCCGACGCCTACCCGGAAGCGCGCGCCGTGTTCGACGAGGTCGACGAGGCGCTGGCGCAGAAGCTGTCGCGGCTGATGTGGGAAGGCCCCGAGGACGAGCTGACGCTGACGGCCAACGCCCAGCCGGCGCTGATGGCCGTGTCGCTCGCCGCCATCCGGGTGCTGGAGGCGCGCGGCCTCGTCCTGAAAGACAAGGTGGCTTACGTCGCCGGCCATTCGCTCGGCGAATATTCGGCGCTCGCCGCCGCCGGCACCTTTTCCATCGCCGACACCGCGCGGCTCCTGCGCATTCGCGGCAACGCCATGCAGGCGGCCGTGCCGGTGGGCGAGGGCGCGATGGCCGCGATCATCGGGCTGGAGCAGGCCGATGTCGAGGCCGCCTGCGCCGAGGCCGGCAAGGGCTCCGTCTGCCAGATCGCCAACGACAATGGCGGCGGCCAGCTCGTCATCTCCGGCGCCAAGCCGGCGGTCGAGCACGCCGGGCGCATCTGCACAGAAAAGGGAGCGAAACGCGCGCTGATGCTGCCCGTCTCCGCCCCGTTCCATTCGGCGCTGATGCAGCCGGCGGCCG
>DAOMOI010000202.1:0-4788 GCA_035444225.1 Aquamicrobium sp.
CTCGTCGTCGTCCTTGAAGGTCGCGACCGAGACCACCGGCCCGAAGATCTCCTCCTGGAAGATGCGCATCCTGTTGTGGCCCTTGAACACGGTCGGCTTGACGTAGTAGCCGCCGGCGAGGTCGCCCGGCAGGGTGTTGCGCTCGCCGCCCGTCAGCACCTCGGCGCCTTCCTGCCTGCCGATGTCGAGATAGGAAAGGATCTTTTCCATCTGCTCGGAGGACGCCTGCGCGCCGATCATGGTGGCGGGGTCGAGCGGGTCGCCCTGCACGATGGCCTCGACGCGCTTGATCGCCTTTTCCATGAAGCGGTCATAGATGGATTTCTGGATCAGCGCCCGGCTCGGGCAGGTGCAGACCTCGCCCTGGTTCAGCGCGAACATGACGAAGCCCTCGATCGCCTTGTCGAAGAAGTCGTCGTCCTCGTTCGCCACGTCGGCGAAGAAGACGTTGGGCGACTTGCCGCCGAGTTCCAGCGTCACCGGGATCAGGTTCTGCGAGGCGTACTGCATGATCAGCCGGCCGGTCGTGGTCTCGCCGGTGAACGCGATCTTGGCGATGCGCGGGTTCGACGCCAGCGGCTTGCCCGCTTCGAGCCCGAACCCGTTGACGACGTTGAGAACGCCCGGGGGAAGCAGGTCCGCGATGAGGTCGATGAGCACGTGGATCGACGCCGGCGTCTGCTCCGCCGGCTTCAGCACCACGCAGTTGCCGGCGGCGAGCGCAGGAGCGAGCTTCCACACCGCCATCAGGATCGGGAAATTCCACGGGATGATCTGGCCGACCACGCCGAGCGGCTCATGGAAATGATAGGCGACGGTATCGTGGTCGATCTCGGAGATCCCGCCCTCCTGCGCCCGGATCGCGCCGGCGAAATAGCGGAAATGGTCGATCGCGAGCGGAATGTCGGCGGCCGTCGTCTCGCGGATCGGCTTGCCGTTGTCCCAGGTTTCGGCAAGCGCCAGCAGGCTGAGGTTTTCCTCCATCCTGTCGGCGATGCGGTTGAGCAGGAGCGCGCGCTCGGCCGCGCTCGTCCTGCCCCATGCGTCCTTCGCCGCGTGGGCGGCATCCAGGGCGGCCTCCACGTCGGCGGCCTCGGAACGCGCGATCGTGCACAGCACCTGCCCGTTGACCGGCGACGTGTTGTCGAAGCTCTTGCCGGACTTCGACGGCACGTATTTTCCGCCGATGAAATTGTCGTAGTGGCTTGCGTAGGGGCTCTTGGCCGCGCGGTGGAATTCGACTTTGTTCATGTCTTCCTCCCAGAAAACGACGCCGCCTCGTTGCGGCACAGGAGGCGAGTGTCGCCGCGCCCGGCAGCCATGTCAGCCCGCCGGACCCGGGAGGCCGGGCGAAGGTGTCTCAGACCTGTGACACTGTGCGCTGCAAAAAAACCTTAATGCGCGCCGCGCAGCCCGAACCTGCCGAGCTTGCGGTGCAGCGTGGCGCGGGAGATGCCGAGCGTCCGCGCCGCGGCGGTGACGTTTCCGCCCGAGCGAAGGAGGGCGCGTTCCAGAACGGCGCGCTCGGCCGCGCGCAGGTCCGTGGCGAAGCTGGTCTCGCTGCCGAGCAGGTCGGCGGCGGGCAGAGGCCCCGCCAGCAACTCCGGCGTGAGGTTGAGCGCCATCCGGGCCGAGCGCGTCGCGCCGACGACAAGGTCCTCCCTGTCCACGGCCAGCAGCGCGCCGGGCGACTGGTCCGGCGTCGGCGCCATGATGATGCGCGCGTGCGGATAGGCGAGCCGGAAATTCTCGGCCTCGATCCGGCGCACCGCCTCGTTCAGGGCGATGGCGATGAGGCGGACGAAGCCTTCCGTCAGGTCGGCCCGGCACGAGGACACGTCGAGCGCGGCAGCCAGATTGCCCTCATGGTCGTAGATCGGCGCGGTGGTGCAGGAAAGCAGCGTGTTCTTGGCATGGAAATGCTGGTCGCGGTGAATGGTCAGCGCGCGGCCTTCGACGAGGCATGTGCCTATCCCGTTGGTGCCCTCGCTCTCCTCGCTCCATACCGTCCCCGTCCACAGGCCCCAGTCCCGGAACGTGTCGTCGTCGGCGACGGCGCCGCGGCGCTCGACCGGCACGCCGTCGCGGTCGGCGAGCAGGACGCAGCAGCCGATTCCGCCGACCGCGAGATAGAGCCGGTCGAGGCTTGCCTGCGAGGCGCGGACCAGCGGCTCGATCCGCCGGCGGGCGAGATCGAGCTCCCGGCCGGTCAGCCTGCTGGGCGGCCTTCGCTCGGCCGGGTCGAGGTGGTGAAGCGCCGCCGAGCGCGTCCATGACGCGACCAGCGCGGATTTGGCGGCCTCATCGGATTCGATCGCCGCGTGAACCCTGTCGGCATGCTGAGTGATTGCTGACGCACTCATCGGCTCCTCCCGAGTCGTTTCGTCTCACTGGTCCCGGGGCGCTCCTCCATCCCCGTCAGGCATTACGGCAAGACCTCTTCCCGTCGGTTCGATCGCCACGCAGGTCCCAGCGCCACGGCATGGAAAACGCCGCCTTCGGCGAGGAAACGTGCAATGGCCGCCCTCGCCGGCCTCGATCGACTATAACGTGACTTCGGAAGAGCTGTATAGCCGCCCTGGAGGCAGGGGATCGGGCGGCGGCGCGCGTCTTACGCGGCGGATCGCCCCGAATGTTGCAAGCCGTTTCCCCCGGATAGCATAATCGCCGGCATGGATGCGGAACACCGGAGATGAAATGGACGGCTTTTCCCGATTCTTCCCCGGCGGGACCGAGCCCGACCCCGCGGCGATCAGGGCCGCGGGTCTCGCGGCAAGGCCGTTTCCCGAATATGCGAGCCGCGACGAGATCGTCGCCGTCGCCGGCCTGGTGAATGCCGAACGGGCGGACTGCCGGCACTTCGGATACGAGACGCCGCCGGGCCGCCTGATGGCGGCGCGCCCGGATGAAGCCGCCCGCCATGCCTTCGATTTCGGCTATCTCGACGTCCTGATCGCCTTCGAGGCGGCGCGGACTTTCATCTGGCTGCCGGACCATCATGAGTTCTTCGTGATCTTCGCGCCGCCGGCGGTGCTGGAGAAAATCCGCGCCGCCGGCATCTTCGCCTATGATTACGACGACTACGCGCATGAAGCGTATTTCGCCGGCCGGCGGTCGGAGTTTCTCATCGCGGCCGGCAGGCGCTATACGATTGATCCGTCCGGCGAAGGCCCGGATGCGCCGATTGCGAGGCCGTGAACCATGCTGGCGGATTTCCCTGTCACCATCGACCATGCGCAGGTGCTGGTCCACACGCAAGCCATTGCGACACCCGGCCTCCTGTGGAGCGAGGACCATGTCGCGCAGGGCTTCGCCTGGTCGCAAGGGCAGGTCGCCTTCGGCGTGCCGGACCATGACGGCGAGTGCCGGATAAGGGTCGAGCTGGCGCATGGCGCGGCGGCGGACCCGCAGGCGCTCTGGGCGGTGCAGGTTCCCTTCTCCGTCGCCGGGCCGGTGCGGGTCGGCACCCCCTTCGACATGCGCGGCGTCGCGATACCGGATGGAAGCTACGATCTCATCTATCAGGCGTTTCCCGGGACGGAGGGCTACGCCTATGTCCTGCGGCTGACGTTCTCGCGAAGCGACACGCCGCAGTTCCGCATCCTGAAGACCGGCGGCGACATCACCGCCCCGGCCGTCCTGCGCCGCGACGCCGAGCCGGCGAAGTAGGCCAACCTTGCATGTCGAGGAGCTTGAACACCATGACGTCCCTTTCGGTTGAACCCCCCGAACCCCGGTTGACCTCGCTTTCCCATGGCGGCGGATGCGGATGCAAGATCGCGGCAGGGGTGCTGGAGACCATCCTGCGCGGTGCCGCGGCGCTGCCGGTGCCGCCGGAGCTGCTGGTCGGGACGGAGACGGCGGACGACGCCGCGGTCTATCTGCTGAACGAGCGGCAGGCCGTCGTCGCCACCACCGACTTCTTCATGCCGATCGTGGACGACCCGCGCGATTTCGGCCGCATCGCCGCGACCAACGCCATCAGCGACGTCTATGCCATGGGCGGGATGCCGCTGTTCGCGCTGGCCATCGTCGGCATGCCGATCAACCGGATTTCGACCGAGACGATCGGAAAGATCCTCGACGGCGGCGCCGAGGCCTGCCGGACGGCCGGGATTCCGGTCGCCGGCGGCCACACCATCGATTCCGTCGAGGCGATCTACGGCCTCGTCGCCATCGGGCTGGTCGATCCCGCCGACCTGAAGCGCAATTCCGGCGCCCGTGCCGGCGACCGGCTGGTCCTCGGCAAGCCGCTCGGCGTCGGCGTCTATTCGGCGGCGCTGAAGAAGGGCGCGCTGTCGCCCGACGAATACGCCGCGATGGTGGCGACGACGACGCGCCTGAACACGCCGGGGCCGGAACTCGCGCGCCTTGCCGGCGTCCATGCCATGACCGACGTAACCGGCTTCGGCATTGCCGGCCATGCGCTGGAGATGGCACGCGGGAGCGGATGCGCGATCCGCGTCGAGCTTGCCGCGCTGCCGGTGCTTGCCGGCGCGCGGCGGCTGATCAGCGAGGGCCACGTCACCGGCGCTTCGGCGCGCAACTGGGCGAGCTATGGCGGGCGCGTCTCGCTCGGAAACGCCGGCCCGGACGACCGGGCGCTGCTGACCGACCCGCAGACCAGCGGCGGCCTGCTGGTCGCCTGCGCGCCGGAAAGCGTGGACGCGGTGCTCGACTGCTTCCGCCGCCACGGCTTCGCCGACGCGGCGATCATCGGCGCGGCGGTGGAAGGCGACGGGACGCTGGAGCTCGCGTGAAACCGGCGGCAGGGAATGGGAGTCGAAC
>DAOMOI010000203.1:0-4786 GCA_035444225.1 Aquamicrobium sp.
GCGAGCGCGCCGAGATTGCCGAGGCCGAGAATGGCCGTGCCGTTGGAGATCACGCCGACCAGATTGGCGCGCGCGGTGTAGTGGGCGGCGGTCGCGGGGTCGTCGTGGATGGCGAGGCAGGGCGCGGCGACGCCGGGCGAGTAGGCGAGCGCGAGGTCGCGCTGGTTGCCGAGCGGCTTGGTGGCGCGGATCTCGAGCTTACCCGGTGCGGGATAGCGGTGGTAGAAGAGCGCTCCCTCGTCGAGATCGGACGCCGCCTTCGTGGTGCCCTCTGCGCTCATCGTCGTTCCTCCTCCGCCTCTTGCCGTTATCCGCTTCTAGCGCATGTCCGGCGAAAGTGGGACCCGCTTTCGGGATAAAGACATACGCAAAAACAAGAAACTAGGGCGTCGGAGAGATCTGGCGTGACAAAAGGATGGCGCGGGACGCAAACGGCCGGCGCTTCCTTGTTTCGGCCCCGACATTCGATTATAGGCCGCGACGTTCCCATCGGGCGCCAGAGGGGCCGAATCGCGCATGTTCCTGGCACATCTTTCCGGCCTGCCACGGCTTCAGAACGTGTCGCCGTCCGCCGTCCTGGCCTGCGCGCTGCTTTTCGTCGTCGGGATGGGGCTGCTCGGCAGCCTGAAGATCGCGGGCGCGTTCTACGTGCTCTCGCTCCTGCTCGGCCTCTACCTGCTGTGGCGGCTTCCGCGCACGACGATCACCGTTCCGCCGGCGGTGCGGCTCTATCTCGGCTTCTATTTCTGCTTCGTCGCGCTGGTCCTTGCCCATATCGCCGTGCTTTCGGGGCCGACGAGCAATATCGACCAGGTCTCGCGCATCGGGCTCGGGCTGCTCAACGGCTTCACCTTCCTCGTCCTGTTCGGCTTTTCGCGCGAGCGGCTGTTCGACTTCGCGGTGCTGGTCGCGACGGCGCACGCGACGGTCGCCGTCGCGGTCGCGCTCTATCAGGGCGTGGATTTCACCGCGCTGGGCCTTGCCGGCGCGCGCGCGAGAGGCGTCACCAACGCGATTCCCTTTTCCGAGATGCTGCTGACCTCGATCGGGCTGGTGGCGATCGCGCTCGCCGCGCGCGTCGATGCGCGCCGACGCTGGCCTGCTCTGGCGCTGCTGGCGCTGGTCGTCGGGCTCGGCCTGTTCGCGGTCTTCCTGACGGGCACGCGCGGCACGCTGCTCGCCTTCGTGCTGCTGTTTCCGTTGATGATGATCGCGCTGGTCGGGCGGATAGCGCCGTTGCCGGCCACGGTCTTCACCATGCTCGCGCTTGCCTCGATGCTGCTGGCCGGCGCGGTCCTGTTCCAGCGCAGCCCGGGGATGGCGTCGATGCTCGGCCATTTCCTCGACGGAGCCGGACTCGACGCCTATCGCATCGATTCCGTCGGCATCCGGCTGCAAATGTGGGTCGTCGCCCTCGACATGATCCGGGACGCGCCGCTTCTCGGGCAGGGGATCGACTCCTATCCCGCCGTGCTCCACCGGCCGGAGCTGGGCGTGCCCGCCGATTCCGTGCTGTTCCGGTACGGCAACGTCCACAACCAGTATCTCGACATGGCGATGAAGATGGGCCTCGTGGGCGCGGCCCTGTTCTTCGCGCCGCTCGCTGTCGCGCTCGTCGTCGGCGTGCGGCTCGCGCTCGATCCGCAGCGGCGCGTATGGGGCCTCGCGATCCTGTGGGTCGGCGGCTCCTATGCGATCTACGGGCTGACGCAGACCTTCTACGGCCACGCCTCGACCACGTTGCAGTTCGGCGTCTATCTCGGCCTGCTGATGTGGCTCGCGCCCGGCGGCCACTACGGCAACATCCTGCGTGAGCCGGAAGCGGAGGCGTAACGCCGCCGCCCGCCGGCCGGTGGGGCGTTCTCGCTCAGCGCGCCGCCACCTTGTGCCGCTGCTCGCCCAGCCCGTCTATGCCCAGCCTGACCTCGTCGCCGTGGCGAAGGAACTGCTGCGGCGACATGCCGGCGCCGACGCCGGGCGGCGTGCCGGTGGCGATGACGTCGCCCGGCTGGAGCACCATGAAGCGCGACAGGTAAGAAACCAGGAAGGCGACGGGGAATATCATCGTCGAGGTGTGCCCGGTCTGGCGACGCTCGCCGTTGACGTCGAGGAACATGGCCAGCGATTGCGGGTCGGTGATCTCGTCGGCGGTGGCGAGGAAGGGGCCGAGCGGCCCGAATGTCGGGGCGCTCTTGCCCTTGATCCACTGGCCGCCGCGCTCCTTCTGGTAGCTGCGTTCGGAGACGTCGTTGCACAGCATGTAGCCGGCGACATGGGCGAGCGCGTCGGCCTCCTCGACATAGTCGCAGCGCTTGCCGATGACGACGGCGAGCTCGACCTCCCAGTCGAGCTTCGTCGAGCCGCGCGGGATCAGGATATCGTCGGTCGGGCCGCAGACGCAGCTCGGCGCCTTGGAGAAGACGACCGGCTCCGTCGGCACCGCCGCGCCGGTCTCGGCCGCGTGCTCGGCATAGTTGAGGCCGATGGCGATGAAATGGCCGACGCGCTTCAGGGGCGCGCCGAGGCGCACATCGGCGGGCGCGGTCGGCAGCGCGGCAAGGTCGGCGCGCCGCAGCGTGTCAAAAAGCGCGGGCGCCAGCGTCTCGGGCCCATAGTCGTCAACGAGGGCGGAGACGTCGCGGACCGTGCCGCCGTCGTCGATCACGCCGGGCTTTTCATTGCCTTCCGTACCGAACCGGACAAGTTTCATCGGCCGTCTCCTTTCATCCGCGATCATCCCCACAGGGCAGGCTCGGGGGGATAGACCAGCGCGCCTTCGTAGGCAAGCGAGGGGCGGCGGTCTCGGGCGAGCAGCAACGGGCCGTCGAGATCGACGAAGTCGGCATCCTGCGCCAGCAGCACCGCCGGGGCCATGGCGAGCGAGGTGCCGACCATGCAGCCGACCATCACCTTGAAGCCCAGCGCCCGCGCCCGCTCGCGCAGGGCGAGCGCCGCCGTCAAGCCGCCGGCCTTGTCGAGCTTGATGTTGACGGCGTCGTAGAGGCCGGCGAGACGGTCGAGGTCGTCGGCGACGTGCAGGCTTTCGTCGGCGCAGACCGGCACGCCGCGCGGCCTGTCGCGCAGCGCCTCGTCCTTGCCCGCCGGCAGCGGCTGCTCGACCAGCACGACGCGGCAGCGCGCGGCAATGTCGAGATGGCGGGCGAGGTTGTCCGCGCTCCAGCCCTCGTTGGCGTCGAGGATGATGCGGCTTTGCGGCGCGGCCGCCGCCACGGCCGCGATCCGCGCCTCGTCGTCCGCCGTGCCGACCTTCACTTTCAGCAGCGGCCGCGCGGCCTGCGCGGCGGCCTGCGCCGCCATCGCCTCCGGCGTGCCGAGGGTGATCGTATAGGCGGTTTCGAGCGGCCGCGGCGGCGCGGCGCAGACGCGCGCGGCGACGGAGACGCCGCCGCTCTTCGCCTCGAGGTCCCACAGCGCGCAATCGAGCGCATTGCGCGCCGCGCCCGGCTTCATCGCCGCGTTGAGCGCGGCGCGGTCCATTCCGCCCTCGATCGAGCCGCGCATCGCCTCGATCTCCTCGCGCACGCTGTCGAGCGTCTCGCCGTAGCGGGCATAGGGAACGCATTCGCCGCGGCCGGCGTTCTCGCCCTCGCCGATCGTACAGGTCAGGACCGCGGCTTCCGTCTTCGAGCCGCGCGAGATGGTGAAGGCGGCGGCGAGCGGAAAGCGCTCCCCGACGACGGAAAGGGTGCGGCTCATGCGTCTATTCCCATGGTATCGGCCGTTCGACAGGAACGGCCCGAGTCGCTATTAGTCGTCTGATGTTGAGCAAACGCCACAGGGAAGCAAGCGGGGCAGGGGCGGAGACGGAGCCGGATGGCGCGCCCGCCGTCTCCGTAGGCGAGCGCGACGGCCGCACGGTCATCGCGCTCTCCGGCGTCTGGAACACGCGCTCGGTCGATCGCGTCGATGCCGAGATGCGCGCGCTCGAAGCCGCGCGCGGCGGCGGCGACGTGGTCATCGACATCGCTCGCGTGGCGCGCATGGACACGGCCGGCGCCTGGCTCGTCGAGCGCCTCGCGGCGGCGCGGCGAAACGCCGGCGCGCGCGTCGAGGTCGAGGGCGCGTCGGAAGCGGCGCAGATATTGCTACCGGCGGTGCGGCCCGCGCTCGACAAGACGGTCGAGGCGCCGGAAAAGCCGCCCTTCTTCCTCATGCGCTGGCTCGAGCGTCTCGGCCGCGCGACGGTAAGCGCGTGGCGCGACTTCCTCTACGGCATGGACATTCTCGGCGCGGCCATACGCGGCGCGCAGATGAAGCTCGGGCGCGGCCACGCCGTCAACCCGGCCGCCATCTTCCACCAGATCGACCGCATGGGCATCGGCGCGATTCCCGTCGTGGTGCTCATCTCGGCCATCGTCGGCGCCATCGTCGCCCAGCAGGGTGCCTACCAGCTGCGCTGGTTCGGGGCCGAGATCTTCATCGTGGATCTCGTCGGCATCCTGGCGCTGCGCGAACTGGGCGTGCTGCTCACCGCGATCATGGTCGCGGGGCGGTCGGGCAGCGCCATCACCGCCGAGATCGGCTCGATGAAGATGCGCGAGGAGATCGACGCGCTCAAGGTGATCGGCCTGAACCCGGTCGGCGTGCTCGTCTTTCCCCGGCTGGTGGCGCTGGTGATCGCGGTGCCGTGCCTGACCGTCATCGCCAACGCCGCCGCGCTCGGCGGCGGGCTTCTGGTGAGCTGG
Organism: Aquamicrobium sp.; assembly: GCA_035444225.1. GTDB lineage: Bacteria > Pseudomonadota > Alphaproteobacteria > Rhizobiales > Rhizobiaceae > Aerobium. Next base: position 4,707 of record DAOMOI010000203.1, read on the forward strand.
TTCTATTCCGGCATCGCGCCGGAAACCTTCATCGACCGGCTGCACGCCGGCATCGACCTGTCGACGATCTTCGCCGGCCT
>DAOMOI010000204.1:0-4764 GCA_035444225.1 Aquamicrobium sp.
AAACGCAGCCGTTCGCGAGGCCGCTTACGATCAGTTGCAGGACATCCACGCCTGTACTCCTCCCTGCGGGGCGCGCATGCGGCATCGCGCCGCCCACGTCCCGTGTCCGTTCCCCGGTTCCCCGCCCTTTTCGGTTCGGGGCCTGCTTCTTTCCGCGCTTCCCCGCTCTCAGCGTGTCGGCGCGGTCTTTCCCGTCATTCCCCTGTCGGGCACGCGCCCAAGCACGTTGCCCGCCTCCTTCAGGGGAAAGACGCCTTCGATCACCTGCCGGGATCGTACCGCAAGCAAAGCCGATGACAAGCAGCCGCCCCTCGCCTCCATGTCAGACCCGCTGCTGCGTGTATTGCTTCAACTCGTCGCGCGCCACCTGCCTGCGATGGACGGCGTCCGGCCCGTCGGCGAGGCGCAGCGTGCGCAGATGCGTCCACGAGCGCGCCAGCGGCGTGTCCTGGCTGACGCCCTGCCCGCCGAACATCTGCACCGCCTCGTCCGTCACCTTCAGCGCCACGCGCGGCGCGATCACCTTGATCTGGCTGATCCACGGCGCCGCCGCCTTGGCGTCGCCGCGGTCGATCATCCACGCCGCCTTGAGGCAGAGCAGCCGCGCCATCTCGATCTCCATGCGGGCTTCGGCGATGATGTCGTAATTCGCCCCGAGCTTGGCCAGCGGCTGGCCGAACGCCTCGCGCCGCACGGCGCGCTGGCACATCTGCTCCAGCGCCATCTCGGCCTGGCCGATGGCGCGCATGCAGTGGTGGATGCGGCCGGGCCCGAGCCGCCCCTGCGCGATGGCGAAGCCCTTGCCTTCGCCAAGGATCATGTTTTCCGCCGGCACGCGCACGTCCTCGAAGCGGATGTGCATGTGACCGTGCGGCGCATCGTCGTCGCCATAGACCGTCATCGCCCTCAGCACGGTGATGCCGGGCGTATCCGCCGGAACGAGGATCATCGAGTGCTGCTCGTGCCTGCGCCGGCTGGCGTCAGGCGTCGCGACCATGACGATGTAGATCTTGCAGCGCGGATCGCCTGCGCCCGACGCCCACCACTTCTCGCCGTTGAGCACGTAGGAATCGCCGTCGCGCTCGCAGCGCATTTCGATGTTGGTGGCGTCGGAGGAGGCCACGTCCGGCTCGGTCATCAGATAGGCCGAGCGGATCCTGCCTTCGAGCAGCGGGGCGAGCCATTCGTCCTTCTGCGCCTGCGTGCCGTAGCGCTCCAGCACCTCCATGTTGCCGGTGTCGGGCGCGGAGCAGTTGAACACCTCCGCACCGAGATGCGCCTTGCCCATCTCCTCGGCGAGATAGGCGTATTCCACCGTCGACAGCCCGTAGCCGCGGCTCGAATCGGTCAGCCAGAAATTCCACAGGCCGCGCTCGCGCGCCTTCGCCTTCAGCCCTTCGAGGATCTCGGTCTGGCGCGGCGTGTAGGTCCAGCGCTCGCCGCCCGCGCCCACTTCGGCGAGGAATTCCTCGTCGAGCGGCATGATCTCCTCGCGGACCATCCTTGCGACCTTCTCGTGGATCGGCTTCAGCCGCTCGGTCATGCCGAGCGCCATCTCGGGATTGGTCGTCATGTTTCCTCCCGGCCGCCCAGCCCGCGCCACGCGCAGGTGACGACCTGACCCACGAGATTCTCGATGTCGGCCCGGGTCTCGCCGGTGCGCGGCGAGTACCAGAACACCGGCGAGTTCAGCGTCGTGAACATCAGCTGGTTGGCGATGCTGACGTCCTCGAAGCGGAAGTCGCCCTCCTCGCGCGCCTTGACGATCACCTCGCGGAAGATTCCGCCATAGTCGCTGCGCATGCGCACGAGGTCGTTCATCACCGCGCGCTGCTGCGGCGTGGTCGCGCCGCGCAGGTGCATCTCGACGCCCAGCCACACCGTGCGCTGGAACGGCTTGCTCACGATCATCTGCATCACATGCGCGTGCGCCATGCGCCGCCAGCGCCCACAGGCCCGGCCGGGCAGCAGGCGATAGGGTTCGACGGCGGCATAGTTCATCTCCATCCCCGCGCGGAAGACGGAGGAAAACAGGTCGGCCTTGGAGCGGAAATGGTGGTAGATGCGGCCCTTGGTGGCGCCGAGCGCATGGGCGACGTCGTCGATCGAGGTCTCGCTGTAGCCGCGCTCCATGAAGCAGGTCGCAGCCGCGCTCAGTATGTCGGCGCGCGCGCGGTCCTGCATCTGTTCCGGGACGGCAAGCGTCATCGAGCCGTCTTCCTCCCTGTCCTCCGGCCTCGCCCCTTGCGAAACCGCGCCCGGCCTTCGATCGGGCCTTTACGAGCAGGCGAATGATGAACATACTACCGGGTATGTTGTCAACGCGGCAAAGCGGCCGCGATTGCACCGGGGATTGCGGGAGGAACGATTGGCCTATCTCGATGATCTGTTTTCGGTGGCGGGAAAGACCGCCCTCATCACCGGCGCCGCCACCGGCATCGGCCGCATGGCCGCGACCGGGCTGGTCATGGGCGGAGCGAAGGTCCTGATCGCCTCGCGCAAGGGGGCGGACTGCGTCCGCGTCGCCGGAGAGCTGAACGCGCTCGGCGGTCCCGGCGCGGCCGAGGGCTTCGCCGGCGACGTCAGCACCGAGGAAGGCATCGCCGCCCTTGTCGAGGAGGTGAAGGGCCGTACCGACGAGCTCCACATCCTTCTCAACAACGCCGGCGTGACCTGGGGCGCGGAATTCGCGGAATTCCCCTATGCGGCGTGGCAGAAGGTGCTGTCGGTCAACGTCACCGGCCTGTTCCACCTGACGCGCGAATTGACGCCGCTGCTCGAAAGGGCGGCGAGCCATGACGATCCCGCCCGCATCATCAATCTCGGCTCGGTGATGGGCACCCAGCCCATGGCGGATGGCGCCTATTCCTACACCGCCTCGAAGGCGGCCGTGCACCACTTGACACGGACACTGGCCAACGAGCTTGCCGGCCGGCGCATCACGGTCAACGCCTTCGCGCCCGGCCCCTTCCAGAGCCGCATGACCGCCTTCGCCACCGCCAGCGACGAGCAGGCCGCCCATGTCGGCAGCCATGTCCCGCTCGGGCGCATCGGCGCGCCGGACGACATCGCCGGCGCCACGCTTTTCCTGTGCAGTCGCGCCGGCAGTTACGTCACCGGCGCCATTCTGCCGCTTGACGGCGGCCAATCCGTGCAGCACGGCATGTCTCTGTTCAAGGATTGAAGACGGAACGAGAGGCCATGAGCAACGGAACACTGGAGCCGGTATCGCTGGAGCAGGCGCAGGCGGCGGTTGGCGGCGAGATCGGGGTGTCGTCCTGGCGCACCGTCTCGCAGGAGATGATCGACAAGTTCGCCGACGCGACCGACGACCACCAGTTCATCCACGTCGATCCCGTGCGCGCGGCCGAGACGCCCTTCGGCGGCACCATCGCCCACGGCTTCCTCTCGCTGTCGCTGCTGTCGACGCTGGCCTACGAGACCGTCCCCCCGATCGCCGGCACCGACATCGGCGTCAATTACGGCTTCGACCGGGTGCGCTTCGTCGCGCCGGTGCGGTCGGGCGCGCGGGTGCGCGGCCGATTCGCGCTGACCGATATGACCGTCCGCCCCTCGGGCTGGATCCATTTCAACTACGACGTCACCATTGAGATCGAGGGATCGGTCAAGCCCGCGCTCACGGCGCGCTGGCTCACCCTCTCCTACCTGCCCCCGGATGAGAGGGACGAGGCATGAGCGACCCGAACGCGCTCGACGAGGCGGCGCTCGCACCCTATCTCGAAGCCGCCGTTCCCGGCTTCCACGGCTTCCGGGGCCTGCGCAAGTTCGATTCCGGCCAGTCCAACCCGACCTATCTGGTCGAGGCCGAAAGCGGCCGCTACGTGCTGCGCGCCAAGCCGCCGGGGCAGTTGCTGAAGTCGGCCCACCAGGTCGACCGCGAATACCGCGTCATGGCGGCGCTGAAGGACACCGCGGTGCCGGTCCCGGACATGCTGCACCTGTCCGGCGAGGATTCGCCCATCGGCCGCATGTTCTACGTCATGGCCTTCGTCGAGGGCCGCATCTTCTGGGACCCGGCGCTGCCGGAGATTTCCTCGGCTTCCGGGCGCGGCGCGCTCTACGACGCCATGAACCGCGTGCTCGCCGCGCTGCACGATGTCGATATCGAGGCCGCCGGCCTCGGCGATTTCGGCCGGCCCGGCAGCTATTTCGAGCGCCAGTTCGCGCGCTGGAGCGGGCAGTACCGGGCCTCCGAGACGGAAACCATCACCGCGATGGACCGGCTGATCGCCTGGCTCGAGGACAACCGCATCGCCGACGACGGCCGCGTCTCGCTGGTCCATGGCGATTTCCGGCTCGACAACATGATCTTCGCGCCCGACCGGCCGGAAGTCATCGCCGTGCTCGATTGGGAACTGTCCACGCTGGGCCATCCCTTCGCCGACCTCTCCTACCAGTGCATGCAGTGGCGGCTGCCGCACGCCTCCGGCTTTCGCGGCCTCGGCGGCCTCGACCGCAAGGCGCTCGGCCTGCCGACGGAGGCCGAATACGTCGCCCGCTACTGCGAGCGGCGCGGCCTCAACGGCGTGCCGGACTGGACCTTCCACCTCGCCTTTTCCTTCTTCCGGCTGGCCGCGATCTGCCAGGGCGTCTACAAGCGCGCCCTCGACGGCAACGCCTCCAACCCCGAAAAGGCGAAGACGTTCGGCGAGGCGGTGCGGCTTCTGGCGGCGCTGGCCTGCGACGTGATCGACGAGGGAGCATAGGCGATGGGCCGGTTCGAGGGCATTAGCGTGCTGATCA
>DAOMOI010000205.1:0-4749 GCA_035444225.1 Aquamicrobium sp.
GCGAGGTCGGGAAGCTGGCCCTCTACTGCCGCGGCAGCGGCGAGATCCGCCTCGAGGACGTGCGGGCGATGACCGGCGACGTTTCCGGCCTCGGCATCGACGATGCCGTCGATGCCGTCCTCGCAGGCAACGGCGCCACCTTCGACGCCAGCTTCACCCGCCTTGTCTCGGCCGGCAATCATCCGTTCCTGGTGCTGGCCGCGGCGATGCGCCAGTTCCACAGCCTTCAGCTGCTGCGCGGCGAGATGGACGCCGCGGGAAAGCCGGCGTCGGCCGTGGTCGCTTCCGCCCGCCCGCCGGTCTTCTTCTCCCGCCGCCGGCTGGTCGAGGCCGCCTTGCAGCGATGGAGCGGCGCGGCGATCGCCCGGGCGCTGGAACGGCTTCATGCCGCCGTGCTGCTGACCAGGCAGCGGCCCGACCTCGCAGCCGCGACGGCGCGGCAGGCGCTGATCGCGCTTCTGGTCGAGTCCGCGCGTGGCGGCAGATAGCCATCTCACTGAATTTATGGCGAAATTACCAAAGACGCCATGCAGGCATCATGAGCCGAGCCGCCGGCAAATCTCGTCGAGCTGCTCCAGCGTGCGATAGGCGATCCTGATCTCGCCGCCCTTCTGCCCGTGCGAGATCGTCACCTTGAGCCCGGTCGCGTCCGACAGCGCCTTTTCGAGCGCCAGCGTGTCGGCGTCCTTCGGCAGCCGCTCGCTGTGACGCACGCGGCTGTCCGGCACGCGCGCCGGCTCCTGCGCCAGCGCCTCGGCCTGACGAACCGAAAGCCCCTCCTCGACGATGCGCCGCGCCAGCCCGGCCGGATCCTCGGCCGTCACCAGCGTCCGTGCATGGCCGGCCGAGAGCGAGCCGTCGACCAGCATCTCGCGGATGCCCTCGGGCAGCTTCAGAAGCCGCAGCGTGTTGGCGACATGGCTGCGGCTCTTGCCGATGACCTGTCCGAGATCGGCCTGGGTGTAGCTGTGCTCGTCGATGAGCTGCTGGTAGCCCTGCGCCTCCTCGATCGGGTTCAGGTCGGCGCGCTGGACGTTCTCGATGATCGCCAGCTCGAGCGCGACGCGGTCGTCGACGTCGCGGATGATGATCGGGATTTCCGTCAGCCCGGCGCGCTGCGCCGCCCGCCAGCGCCGCTCGCCGGCGATGATCTCGTAGCGGCCGCCGCCGGTGCCGGGAGCCGGGCGCACCACCACGGGCTGCACGATGCCGTGCTCGCGGATCGACTGCGCCAGATCGGTCAGCTCCGCCTCGGCGAAGCTGCGGCGCGGGTTGCGCGGATTGGGGCCGACGAACTCGATCGGCACCCGGCCATCCGCGCCGATGCGCGCCGCGCCGGCGGCGGGCGCGGGCTTGTCCATGTCGCCGATCAGGGCAGCGAGACCGCGCCCGAGACGCTTTCGGGAAAGATCGTCAGTCATTGTTTCACCCGCATCGTTTCGCTGCCGTACCGAATCATGAGGCTCATGCCGCCCGCAACCGCCTCTCGCGCCGGATCACCTCCGATGCAAGTTGCAGATAGGCCTGGCTGCCGGTGCATTTGAGGTCGTAGAGGATCGCCGGCTTGCCATAGGAAGGCGCCTCCGAGACCCGGACATTGCGCGGGATCACGGTTTCGTAGACGGCATCGCCCATATGGGCGCGCACGTCCTCCACCACCTGGTTCGCGAGGTTGTTGCGCCCGTCGAACATGGTCAGCACGATGCCCTGGATCGCAAGGTCGGGATTGATCGAGTTGCGCACCTCTTCCACGGTCTGGAGCAGTTGGCTCAAGCCTTCGAGCGCGAAGAACTCGCATTGAAGCGGCACCAGAACCGAATCCGCCGCCGCCATGGCATTCAGCGTCAACAGGTTGAGCGAGGGCGGGCAGTCGATCAGGACGTAGCTGAAACCTGCCCCTTCCGCCGCGGACCGGCGCAACGCGTTGCGCAGCCGCAGCACCCGGTCAGGGGCGGACGCGATCTCCATCTCGATGCCGAGCAGGTCGAGCGTCGAGGCGATGACGAAAAGGCCCGGCACCGCGGTCGCCATCGCCGCCTCGCTCACGCCGGCCTCTCCGGTCAGCAGGTCGTAGGACGAGACCTTGCGGTCCTGCCGGTCGATGCCGAGGCCGGTCGAGGCGTTGCCCTGCGGATCGAGATCGACGACCAGCACCTTCTCGCCGATCGCGGCCAGCGCGGTGGCGAGATTGATCGCGGTCGTCGTCTTGCCGACGCCGCCTTTCTGGTTTGCGATGGTGATGATGCGGGTTCGCGGAATCATGGGCCGGCCTGACGGGACATTCGCTCAGGATCGCTTTTCCGCGCTGCCGCGCGCCGGGTTCGACACGGCTAATATGCGGCTTGCGGGATCGACCCTGCTTCGGTGTTCTACCAGATCGAAGCGCCATGCGTCACGGCTTTCCGCGATTTCCGTGGCGTAATCCCGGCCTTTGTGGAAAAGCCCGATCGCCCCGGCGCCCAGCCAAGGCTCGGCCAGTTCGAGCAGGAGCGGCAGCGGCGCCAGCGCCCGCGCCGTGACGATCTGCGGCGACCGCACCCGTCCGACCGCTTCCTCGATGCGGCAGACATGCACGGTCGCCGGCGCTCCGATGCTCCCGAGCACCGACTTGAGAAAGGCCGCCTTCTTGTTGTTGCTTTCCACCAGCTCGATACGACCGTTTTCGCGCTCCATCAGCAGTATGGCGACGATCGCGCCGGGAAAACCGCCGCCGGAGCCGAGATCGAGCCAATCCGTGGCGTCGGGCGCCAGCGGAAAAAGTTGCGCGCTGTCGAGTATGTGACGGCTCCACAACGCCGCGAGCGTCGATGGCGCAGCAAGGTTGATTCGCGCCGCCCATTTGCGGAACTCGGCCTCGAAGATATCGAGCCGGACCAACGTTTCACGTGAAACCGTCTCGCCCGCAATTTCCCGAAGCTCCGCCAGCCTGTCGCTCACGCCGCGCCCCGTACCGCGCTGCCAGACGCCTGGATGCGGGCGAGAATGATGGCGAGCGCCGCCGGCGTCATCCCGTCGATGCGGCCGGCTTCGGCAATCGAGGTCGGCCGTCGCGCCGCCAGCTTCTGCTTCAGCTCGTTCGACAGGCCGGGCAGGCCGGAAAAGTCGAGATCGGCCGGGATCGGCCGCGCCTCCTCCCGCTTCAGCACCGCGACATCCGCCTGCTGGCGATGGAGATAGACCGCATAGCGCGCCTCGGTCTCCAGCCGCTCGGCAACGGCCGAGCGCACGGAAGCGAGCTGCGGCCATGTGACTGTCAGACGCTCGATGCTCATCTCGGGATAGGAGAGGAGGTCGTAGGCGCTGCGGCGCTGGCCGTCCTTGTTGAGCGCGATGCCGGATCGCTCGGCTTCGTTCGGCGTCACCGACAGCGAGCGGAACAGCTGCCGCGCTGCGTCAAGTTCCACCTCCCACGCACGGAAGCGACGCACACGTTCCGCGCCTGCCAGCCCAAGCTCGATGGCTCGCGGCGTCAACCTTTCATCCGCATTGTCCGCGCGCAGCGACAGCCGGAACTCGGCGCGCGAGGTGAACATGCGATAGGGCTCGCTGACACCCCGCGTCACCAGATCGTCGACGAGAACACCGATATAGGCGTCGCCGCGCCCGAACCAGGCCGGTTCCTGTCCGCCGGCCTTTCGCGCCGCGTTCAGCCCCGCGACCAGCCCTTGTGCCGCCGCCTCCTCATATCCGGTCGTGCCATTGATCTGCCCGGCGAGGAAAAGTCCGTCCACCCGTCGCGTTTCCAGCGAATGGCGAAGCTCGCGTGGGTCGATATGATCATATTCGATGGCATAGCCCGGTTGCAGGATACGCGCCTTCTCCAGACCGGGAATGGACGCCACCAGCGCGGCCTGGACGTCACGCGCCAGCGAGGTCGAGATACCGTTGGGATAGACCGTGTCGTCGTCCAGCCCCTCCGGCTCGAGGAAAATCTGGTGGCCGTCGCGGTCGCCGAACTTGACGATCTTGTCCTCGATCGACGGGCAATAACGCGGCCCGGTGCCCTCGATCGCCCCGGAATAGACCGCGGAGGTGGAGAGATTGGCGCGGACGATCTCGTGCGAAGCGGCAGTGGTCCGGGTAATGCCGCAGGCGATCTGCGGATTGTCGATGCGGTCGGTGAGCAACGAGAACGGCACCGGCACGTCGTCGCCCGGCTGGCTGTCGAGCGAATTCCAGTCGATGGTGCGGCCGTCGAGGCGCGGCGGCGTTCCGGTCTTCAGCCGAGCGAGCGCGAAGCCGAGCCGCGACATCGTTGCCGACAGGCCGCTCGTGGCCGCCTCGTTCATCCGCCCGGCAGGAAACCGCTCGTCGCCGATATGGATAAGACCGCGCAGGAAAGTGCCGGTCGTCAGCACCACTGCCCCGCAACGATAGGAACCTCCGTCGGAAAGGGTAACACTCGTTACCGCGCCGCCGGCGACATCGAGGTCGAAAACCTCGCCCTCGATCACGTCGAGCCCGGCCTGCGCCGCTATCGCCGCCTGAATCGCCCGGCGATAGAGTTTCCGGTCCGCCTGGATGCGCGGGCCGCGCACCGCCGGTCCCTTGCGGCGATTGAGCAGGCGGAACTGGATGCCGGCGGCATCCGCTACCCGGCCCATCAGCCCGTCGAGCGCGTCGATCTCGCGCACGAGATGACCCTTGCCGAGGCCACCGATGGCCGGGTTGCACGACATGACGCCGATGGTCTCGCGCTTCATCGTTACTAGTGCGGTGCGCGCGCCGAGGCGCGCTGCCGCTGCCGCT
>DAOMOI010000206.1:0-4725 GCA_035444225.1 Aquamicrobium sp.
TTCGATTCGCGGCTCAATGTCGAGGACCGGCCGCTGACCCAGCCCGAGCTGGTGGCGGCGATGCGCGAGGCCGACGTTCTCGTTCCCACCGTCACCGACCGCATCGACGAGGCGGTGATCGCCCAGGCCGGGCCGAACCTCAAGCTGATCGCCAATTTCGGCAACGGCGTCGACAAGATCGACATCGCCGCCGCCGCGGCGAAGGGCATCGTCGTCACCAACACGCCGAACGTCCTGACCGAGGACACCGCCGACATGACCATGGCGCTGATGCTGGCCGTGCCGCGCCGGCTGACCGAGGGCGCGGCGCTGCTGGGCGACGGCGGCAAATGGGCCGGCTGGTCGCCGACGTGGATGCTCGGCCGCCGCATCTGGGGCAAGCGGCTCGGCATCGTCGGCATGGGTCGCATCGGCACGGCGGTCGCCCGCCGGGCCAAGGCGTTCGGCCTGTCGATCCACTATCACAACCGCAGGCGCGTCGCCCCGGCCACCGAGGACGAGCTGGAGGCGACCTGGTGGGAAAGCCTCGACCAGATGCTCGCCCGCATGGACATCATCTCGGTCAACTGCCCGTCGACGCCGGCGACCTTCCATCTCCTGTCGGCGCGGCGGCTGGCCCTGCTGCAACCCACTGCCTATCTGGTCAACACCGCCCGCGGCGACATCATCGACGAGGACGCGCTGGTCAGGATGCTGGAGGGCGGCAAGCTCGCCGGCGCCGGCCTCGACGTGTTCGAGCACGAGCCGGCCGTGAACCCGAAGCTCGTCAAGCTGGCGGCGAAGGGCAAGGTCGTCATCCTGCCGCATATGGGCTCGGCCACCATCGAGGGCCGCATCGACATGGGCGAGAAGGTCATCATCAACATCCGCACCTTCTTCGACGGCCACCGCCCGCCCGACCGCGTGCTGCCGCTGCGCGCCTGACAGTCGCCGTCCCTGTTTGATCCCGATCAGGGACCGGGCCGCGCGCTTGTGTATCATGAGGCCGTTTTCAGCCGCCACGAACCGCCGAAGCGAGGAACGCATGTACAAGGATATCCTCCTCATCCTCCCCTCCCCGCAGGAGGGCAACGTGAAGGCCGCGCTCGGGCGCGGGCTGGACATCGCCCGGCTGATGGAGGCGCATGTCAGCGGCCTCGTCATCGAGCGCGCCGTGCCGCTGCCGGTCTCCCGGCGGCCCTACACCGCGGTGCTGGAGCAGGAGTTGGCCGCGCGCCAGGCCGAGGCCCACGAGCGCGCCAATGGCGAGCTCGCCGCCTTCGAGGAGGAAGCCCGCCGCGCCGGCCTCGCGCATGAGGGGCGGCTGATCACCGTCTCCGAAGGCACCTACGATCCGGTGGTCGAGCGCGCCCGTCTGCGCAGCCTCGTCGTCGCGCCCTTCGTCGAGCGCGACGCCGCCCATTCCGACCTGCTTCAGTCGCTGATCTTCGGGGCCGGGCGGCCGGTGCTGGTGCTGCCCGACAATGACGAGGCGGCGTTCCGCCCGTCGCGCGTCGTCGTCGCCTGGGACGCCGAGCGCGCCGCCGCCCGCGCCGTCGCCGACGCCATGCCGTTCCTGCGCCACGCCAAGGAGGTGCGCATCGTCACCGTGCTTTCCGACAAGGACACCGCCACCGGCGCCACCGGGCCGGAACTCGTCGCGCATCTGGCGCGCTGCGGCGCCCACGCCACGCTGCACCAGGTCGAGCGCGGCCGCCGTCAGGTCGGCGAGGTGCTGGCCCAGGAAGCCGAAAACGCCGACCTGCTGGTCATGGGCGCCTTCGGCCATTCGCGCATCCGCGACTTCTTCCTCGGCGGCGCGACGCGGCACATGCTGGCCAGGCTCGCCCGGCCGACGCTGTTCTCGCATTAAGATCGGCTGCCCTACCGGGTGGTAGATGGTGGCCGCCGCTGCCGGAAGGCGAAGACCACGCCTTCCCTGCAATGAGAAAATTATCGCGGCCGCTGTTGCCCGGGAGAGACAGACAGGTCCCGAAAACAGGCGTACTGTTCCAGTCCTTCCGATGAAGAAGGGACAGGCAACATGATTAGAATCACCGCTTTACTCGCGGGCGCCGCCTTCGCCGCAACCGCGACATCCGCCATCGCCGCCGACGCGATCATTCCTTACGAGCCGGCACCCGCTCCGATTTCCACTGTCTACGACTGGTCCGGCTTCTATGTCGGCGGCCAGCTCGGCTATGTCTGGACGGAACTGGAGTTGCCGGCCGGCTTCGGCACCGAGGACTTCAACGGCTTCACGGCCGGCGTCCACGCCGGTGCGAACTGGCAGAACGGCAATATCGTCTTCGGTGTCGAGGGCGACATCAACTACACGTGGAACGAGAACGACTACCTCGGCGGTGCCGCAGAGGCCGGAACGGATTGGGCCGGGTCGCTGCGCGGCCGCGTCGGCTATGCCTGGGACCGCACGCTGCTCTACGGCACGGCCGGCATCGCCTTCACCAACGGCTATATCGAAGGGCCGGGCATCGACGAGTCCGAAACCCTCGTCGGCTGGACCGCCGGCGTCGGCGTTGAGCACGCCTTTACGGACAACTGGTCCGCCCGCATCGAATATCGCTATTCCGACTATGGCGGCGACGATTTCGGCCTCGGCTTCGGCGACATCGACGTAACCGAGCATGCGGTTCGCATCGGCGTCAGCTACAAGTTCTGATCCGATCGCAATGAATTGGAAAGGGCCGGCTTCGTGCCGGCCTTTCTCGTTCAGGCCGCGCGGTCGGGCGCCCTATCGGGCGGTATAGCCGCCATCGACCAGGTGGTAGCTGCCGGTGATGAAGCTGGCCCTGTCGGAAAGCAGGAAGCAGGTCAGCGCCGACACCTCCTCCGAAGTGCCGAGCCGGCCCGCCGGATGCAGCCCGGCGAGCTGGCCGAGCGTTTCCTCGTCGAGATTCTTCGACAGGAGCGGCGTGTCGATGAAGGCCGGGCCGACCGCGTTCACGCGCACGCCCTTCTGCGCATATTCGATCGCCGCGGTCCTGGTCAGGCCGATCAGCCCGTGCTTGGCCGTGACATAGGCCGAGGAGCCGGCCCAGCCGACCGAGCCGAGGATCGACGACAGGTTGACGATCGCGCCGCCGCCGGACTCCAGCATCGCCGCGATCTGGTACTTCATGCCGTAGAATACGCCGTTCAGGTTGATGTCGATCACCCGCTTCCAGTCGTCGAGCGGATAGTCGGCGGTCGCCTCGTTCGGCCCGCCGATGCCGGCATTGTTGACGGCGAGGTGAAGGCCGCCGCCGGTCTCGACCGCGAATTTCACCAGCCGTTCGGCCGCCTCGGGATCGGCGACGTCGACCTCGATGGCGTCGGCGCGGCCGCCGTCGCCGCGAATCTCGCTCGCCACGTCCTGCGCGGCGGCCAGGTCGATGTCGGCGGCGATGACGACGGCGCCGCGCTCGGCCAGTTCGCGCGCGATCGCGGCGCCTATGCCGGAGCCGGCGCCGGTGACGATCGCGACCTTGTCCTGGAAGTCGTTCATGACTGTTACTCCTTCAATCGGCGCGCGATAGCAGCCGATTAATGCGAGAGCATGACAGGCAGCGACAACGCCTTCAGCACGCCCTCGGTTGCGCCGCCGATGACGAAATCGCGCACCCGCGAATGGCCGTAGCCGCCCATCACCAGCAGGCCACAGCCGCGCTTGCGCGCGCCTTCCTGCAAGGTGGCGGCGACGGCCGCGCCCATGCCGTGCAGCACGACCGCCGTGGCATCGACGCCGCTTCTGCGCAGGGAGTCCGCCAGCCGCTCGCCGTCCTCGACGTTGAGCTTCTTCTCGTCGGCGACGGTCAGCACGCTGACCTTTCCGGCGCGGGCGAGGAAGGGGCGCGCGTCGGCCGCCGCGCGCGCCGCCACCCGGCTGCCGTCCCAGGCGATGGCGACATGGTCGAAGGCGTTCGCGTCGAACGTCTCCGGCATCAGCACGACCGGGCGACCCGAGCCGAACACGGCCGACTCGGCGGTCGCGCGCGAGGTCGGGTTGCCGGCCTCGAGGCCGACGACGACGAGGTCGTGATAGCGCCCATGCAGCGCCGCCGTCGCCGCCAGAAGCGGCTGCGTCTCGGTGATCGTGTCCGCGCTGACGGAAACGCCGGCCGCCTTCGCCGCCGCCTCGACCGCCGCGATCAGCCGCTCGCCATGCTTGCGGCTCGTGGTCTCGGCCTGCCGGATCATGTCCGGCACGTCGAGCAGGAAGCGCGACAGCGCGTTCGAGACCGGCGGGATCGTCACATTGACCGCGAGCACGTTCAGCTCTGCGCCTAGAAGCGCGGCGACCGCCGCCGCGTTGGCGGCGACCGTCTCGCTGTTGGGGTCGGTATAGGTGACGAGGGGAAGCAGGATCTGCGTTTTCACGAAACTCTCCCTGGAGCGAGTGCGCCGCCTATGGCTGGAGGCTGGCGATGTAGTCGAGGATCGCCGCGAGCTGCTCCGGCGTCGCCGTGAACTCCGGCATGTCGGGGTGGCCGGTGGCGATGCCGACCGCGAAGGATTCCTCCAGCGCGTCGATGGGATAGCGTTCCCACAGGGTGCGGAAGGGCGGCGCTTCCGCGTGCCGGCTCTCGTCGCCCGGGCCGACGCCGTGGCAGGCGGCGCAATTGGCCTCGACCAGCGCCTTGCCATAGGCGAGGACGGGGTCGGTCTCCTGCGCCGCCGCGGGCAGGGCGAAGGCGGCAAACGCCGCGGCGGCCATGAAATGGCGCATCTTCGGCATCGTGCCCTTTC
>DAOMOI010000207.1:0-4717 GCA_035444225.1 Aquamicrobium sp.
CGAATGGTGGGCGTGACAGGGATTGAACCTGTGACCCCTACGATGTCAACGTAGTGCTCTCCCGCTGAGCTACACGCCCATCCGATGCCCGCGCATACACCACAGGCCGGAGCCGGCGTCAATAGCGGAAAAGGCCGCCGGCGCCGTAATTCGAAGGCGGCGTCAGGCCGCGTTCAGCATCTTTTCGACCTCGGTGACGAGGTCGCGCAGGTGGAACGGTTTCGACAGCACCTTGGCGTCCTTGGGCGCGCGCGAATCCGGGTTCAGCGCCACCGCCGCGAAGCCGGTGATGAACATCACCTTGAGGTCGGGGTCGATCTCGGTCGCGCGCCGCGCCAGCTCGATGCCGTCCATTTCCGGCATCACGATGTCGGTCAGGAGCAGCGAGAACGGCTCCTCGCGCAGGCGCTCATAGGCGCTCGCGCCATTGTCGAAGTCGCTGACGTCGTAGCCGGCGCGCTCGAGCGCCTTCACCAGGAAGCGGCGCATGTCCTCGTCATCTTCCGCAAGCAGGATTCTCGTCATAAGTCCCGTCCGAATCAGTCAAATCGCGCGCCCGCCCGCGCTTTGCGGCAGCAAGGCCGGCCATCAGCCTATATGCTGGCCGCTCGGTAAATATCAAGTGAATGCCCCCTTTGAACGCCCCGTCGGGCCTTGCCGGGCGCGGGCGCGCGGGCGGCGCGTCTGGACAGGGCCGGCGGCAAATGGCAGGCTCGCGCCACGGTGGGCGGTTCGAAGGATGCAGGCGGCGGGAGCTTCATGACGGCAGCAGAGGATTTCGTCGCGACGGCGCCTTTCACGGTTTCGCAGCCGGCCGGGCAGTGCGTGCCCTTCGTGCTCAACTCGCCCCATAGCGGCCGCCATTATCCGCCGCGCTTCCTCGCCATGAGCCGGCTCGACGCCAGCGCCATCCGCCGCTCGGAAGACTGCTATGTCGACGAGCTGTTCCGCGGCGGGGTCGACCTCGGCGCGCCGATGCTTTGCGCCAACTTTCCCCGCGCCTATCTCGATGTGAACCGCGAGCCGTGGGAGCTCGACCCGCGCATGTTCGACGAGCCGCTCCCGCCCCACGCCAACACCCGCTCGGCGCGGGTGGCAGGCGGCCTCGGCACCGTGCCGCGCCTCGTCGGCGAGGGGCAGGAGATCTATTCGGGCAAGCTGCCGCTCGCCGAGGCGCTCGCCCGCGTCGAGACCCATTACCGGGCCTATCACGAGGCGCTGCGGGCGCTGCTCGCGGCCACGCGCGCCGCCTTCGGCCTCGCCGTGCTGATCGACTGCCACTCCATGCCGGCCAGCGTGCGCGTCGGCGAGCGCGGCGCGCGGCCCGACTTCATCGTCGGCGACCGTTTCGGCACGGCCTGCGCGCCGGCGCTGACCGAGGCGGCGATCGCGATCCTCATCGGGATGGGCTACAACGTCGCCCACAACAAGCCCTATGCCGGCGGCTTCATCACCGAGCATTACGGTAGGCCGGCTCAGGGCATCCATGCCATCCAGATCGAGATCAATCGCGGGCTCTACCTGAACGAGCGCACCTACGAGCCGTCGGCCGGCTTCGCGCCGCTCGCCGCCGACCTGACCCGCTTCTGCGCCGGGATGATGGCCGTTCCCGAGTGCCTGCCGGACCCGATCGAGCCGGGCGCGGCGCCGCTGGCGGCGGAATAGCGCCGCATTCGCCGATAAAAAGCGACCGCGCCGTTGTTTCGGACGCGGTCCAAGTCTAGGGAGGAAACGCCCAAGGAGGGCATGAACGGGTCTCCCCGTTCGTGACCAAGTTTATGTTGCGGCGCACAAATGTCAAGGCGGCGAAAGTGGCGATGAGGATCGACAAGGATTTCATGATGCGGATCGCGGCGGCCGCCGCGGCCGAGACGCTGCCGCGCTTCCGCATGGCGGGCCTGGTTTCCGACAACAAGCACGAGGCGGGCTTCGACCCGGTGACGGAGGCCGACCGCGAGGCCGAGCGCGCGATCCGGGCGCTGATCCGCGAGGCCTTTCCCGGCCACGGCATCGTCGGCGAGGAGTTCGGCACCGAGAACGGCGACAGCCGGCATCTGTGGGTGGTCGATCCGGTCGACGGCACCCGCTCTTTCATTTCCGGCATCCCGCTATGGGGAACGCTGGTCGGCCTGCTCGAGGACGGCAGGGCGGTGGCGGGGATGATGTCGCAGCCCTTCACCGGCGAACTGTTCCATGCCGATACGCAGGGCGCGCATTATGACGGGCCGGGGGGCGCGCGCCGCCTTCGCGTGCGGCCGACGCAGGCGCTGGCGGAAGCGACGCTGTTCACGACGACGCCGGCGCTGTTTCCCGGCGCCAAGCGCGCCGCCTACGACCGTCTCGAGCGCGAGGTCCGGCTCGCGCGCTACGGCGCGGACTGCTACGCCTATGCGATGCTCGCCGCGGGCACGGTCGATCTGGTGGTGGAGGCGGGCCTGCAACCCTACGACATCGTCGCGCTGGTGCCGATCATCGAGCAGGCCGGCGGCGTCATCACGCGATGGGACGGCGGCCCGGCCGAGAAGGCCGGCGACATCGTGGCGGCGGCGACGCCCGAACTGCACCGGGCGGCGCTGGCGATGCTCAACGGCTGAGGCGGGCTGCCGGCGGGGAGAGGAATCGCATAGGCAGGCTTCGCCTGCATCATCCCGGAAGCCGAAGCGAAGCGGAGGCTATCCAGAATCCATCGAGCGGCGCGACCGGGTTCAAGGCTTGCGATTCGGATGTCGAAGGCGCTCGCGCGCTTGATGATCCCGCGAGCCCGGCTCGGCGGGCGTTGCGCGCCCTTGGCCGGGGATGACGCAGGGCCGGGGCTTTTCTCATATACGACTGATCGGCCACTGGCTGGAAAAGCGACCGGCGGCGCGGGATCACCAGGGCAGGAAGTCGCGCCAGGTGGTGCCCTTGCCGGCGGCCTTCTTGCCGCGCTGCTGCTTCTTCCACTCGTCCTCGCCCAGCTCGTCGGCCGAGGCGGTCGCGTTCGGCACGCGATATTCGAGCGGCGGCTCGGACAGGTATTTGCGGGTTGTCGGGCTGCCCTGGTTGACCTCGCGCTTGCGGCGCAGGAACTCGGCGCGCTGCTCGCGGGTGTTCACCTCGTCGGCATGGGCGACGCCGTTGCCGAAGGTGTGGCCGACCACGGTGGTGGGGGCGCTGCTCACGCCGCCGGTGATGGGCGAGCGATAACCCGGATTGTCGCGGTTCTCGGTCGCTTCGGCGCGCAGGCGGGCGCGGCGTGCCTCGGGTGCTTCGGGCCAGGCCGGATTGTCGGCCGAGACCAGCTCTTGCTGCGGCTCGGGCAGCACTTCGAGCGAGGCGGGGCGAACCAGCTCCGGCCGCTGCTTGTAGGCGATTTCCGCCTGACGGTTGGCGCCGGTGAGCGCGTCGGTGGAGATCACGCCGGTCAGGTCCTCCAGCAGCTGCTGGTTGGCGGACTTGCCGGTGCCGTAGGTCGGCGAGCTCATGCAGCCCGACAGGAGCGCGGCGGCGCAGAGCGCCGAGGCGCCCATGAACAGCGGCGCACGGCCACGCGGCAAACTGCGATCTGTCTTCACTGCGAACTGCCTCTCAAACCGGGCGAAACCACGTCGGACGGGCCCTTGTCGCCGGACATTCCGGCGACAACATGGCGCGGGGTTGCCGGGCTTTTACCGCAAAGCGGCTTTTCGGGCAATGTCGGGCCGGGCGATGACGGGGCGAAATCAGATTCGCCCTAGAGCCCGTAGCTCGCGCAGCGCCACCGCATCGCGGGCGGAGACGTCCGGGAAGTCGGGGTCTGCGCCGACATCGTCGGTGTAGCGCCACGAGCGCGCGCATTTGCGGCCCGAGGCGAGCGCCGGCACCACGGCCACGCCCTTGACCTCGTCGAGCGCGAAGGCGCCGTCGGGTGCGGCCGTGTCGAGGATCGAGATGCCGCTGACGATGCACACCTCGGCCATGTCGACATCGGCGACCGCCGCGCGCAGGTCGGCATCGGCGATGTGGACCACCGGCGCGGCCTCCAGCGACGAGCCGATGCGCTTCTCGCGGCGCTCGATCTCCAGCGCGCCGGTGACGACGCGGCGCACCGCGCGGACCTTGCGCCACTTGGCGGCGAGCGCATCGTCGCGCCACGCGGCCGGGATGTCGGAGAACTGCTCCAGATGGACGGAGATGGCGTCAGGGTAGCGGTCGAGCCAGGCTTCCTCGGCGGTGAAGGGCAGCATCGGCGCCAGCCATTTGACGAGATTGTCGAACAGATGGCGCACGACGACCAGCGCGGCCTTGCGCCGCGTGCTCGACGGGGCGTCGCAATAGAGCGCGTCCTTGCGCACGTCGAAATAGAAGGCCGACAGCTCGACCACCATGAAGTCGATCAGCGCGCGGGTGATGCGTTTGAAGTCGAAGGCGTCGTAGCCCTTGCGCACCACCTCGTCCAGTTCGGCGAGGCGATGCAGCATCAGCCGCTCCAACTCCGGCATGTCGGCAAGCGCGACGTCCTCGCCCTCGTCATGGGCGAGCGTGCCCAGCATCCAGCGGATGGTGTTGCGCAGCTTGCGGTAGGCGTCGATGTTGGTCTGCAGCACGTTCTTGCCGAGCCGCTGGTCTTCCCAGTAGTCGGTGGTCATCACCCACAGGCGCAGGATGTCGGCGCCGGACTTGGCCATCACCTCCTGCGGCACGACGACGTTGCCGAGCGACTTCGACATCTTGCGGCCGTCCTCGTCCATGGTGAAGC
>DAOMOI010000208.1:0-4711 GCA_035444225.1 Aquamicrobium sp.
TGGGGCGCGTCAACGAGCTGATCCTGTCGAAGGCCGGCTCCGACGTCGAGATGATCCCGGAAGTCGCCAACCATCTGATCTCGTCGGGCGGCAAGCGGCTGCGGCCGATGCTGACGCTGGCGGCGGCGCAGATGTTCGGCTATCGCGGCGACGGCCACGTCAAGCTCGCCACCAGCGTCGAGTTCATGCATACGGCCACCCTCCTGCACGACGACGTGGTCGACGAGAGCGACATGCGGCGCGGCCGGCGCACGGCGCGCATGATCTGGGGCAACCAGGCGAGCGTGCTCGTCGGCGACTTCCTGCTCGGCCAGGCCTTCCGCATGATGGTCGATGTCGGCTCGCTCGACGCGCTCGACGTCCTGTCCTCCGCCGCTTCCGTCATCGCCGAGGGCGAGGTGATGCAGTTGGGCGTCGCCAAGAATCTGGAGACTACCGAGGACGACTATCTCGCCGTCATCAAGGCCAAGACCGCGGCGCTGTTCTCGGCCGCCGCCGAGGTCGGCCCGATCATCGCCGACGCCTCCAAGAGCGAGCGCGCCGCGCTGCGCTCCTACGGCGTCAATCTCGGCCTCGCCTTCCAGCTGATCGACGACGCGCTCGACTATGGCGGCGATTCGCGCGACCTCGGCAAGAATGTCGGCGACGATTTCCGCGAGGGCAAGGTGACGCTGCCGGTCATCCTCGCCTATCGGCGCGGCTCGCCCGAGGAGCGGCGGTTCTGGAAGGCGGCGATCGAGGACGCCCAGGCCGACGACGCCTCGCTGGAGCGCGCGCGGGGGCTGATGATCAAGCACGGCTCTATCGGCGACACCATCGGCCGGGCGCGCCATTTCGGCGAGATCGCGCGCGACGCGCTGGCGCCATTGCCGAAGACGCCGCAGAAGGACGCGCTGCTCGACGTCATCGACTTCTGCATCAGCCGGGTGAACTGAGCGTGGGCTTCCGCAAAATGGCCATGCTTGTGCCGTTTCGTGGCGCGGGCAGGCGCGGCGGTCCGTGGATTCGCCGTGCGCGGGATGCCGCCCCGAAGGGATGAGCGGCCGACAGCGGAAAATGCCGGGAAGGATGACGATGCGGCTTTTGACAGGACGGTGGATCGTGGCGGCCCTGCTTGCCGCAGGGGCGGCATCGGGCGCGTGGGCGGCCGCGCCCGCCGCCGATGACGCGGCCGGCGGCGCGGACGGCCCGGTCGCCGTCAACACGCTGTCGGGCGCCTATCTCGCCGCCCGCATCGCCGAAAGCGACAACGATCTCGCCACGGCCATCGACTATTACCGCCGCGCGCTCTCCTTCGACCCGGACAATCGCGGCGTCCAGCAGAGCCTGCTTCTGGGGCTGATCTCGCAAGGGCGCTTCGACGAGGCGCTTCCCTATGCCGAGGAGCTGAAGGAGGTGCCGGAGGTCGAGCGGTTCTCGCGGCTGGCCCTCGGCGTCGATGCGATCCGCCAGGGCAAGCATGCCGATGCCGGCTACTGGCTGAAGCTGGCGCTGGAATCCGACCTCGACCGGCTGATAACCGGCCTGACCGCCGCCTGGGCCAAGCTCGGCGAAGGCAAGGGCGACGACGCGCTCGCCTTTCTCGACGGGCTGGCCGGGCCGGAATGGTACGAGCTGTTCATCGCCTATCACCGGGCGCTGATCGCCGAGCAGGCCGGCAAGGCCGACATCGCCCGCGCGGCATTCGCGAAGGGCGCGGACAACCTCACCGCGGCCGGCGCCGCGCCCGAGACCTATCTGCGCCTGCTCGAGGCGCAGGCCGGCTTCCTCGCCCGCAGCGGCGAGCGCGAGGCGGCGATCGCCGTGCTCGACAAGGCCGACGAGTTCGCCTCCGGCCGGCTGACCGTCCAGGCGCTGCGCGGCCGCATCGAGAGCGGGCGCGCCGTTCCGCCTCTGGTGCCGGACGTGCGCGCCGGCGCGGCCGAAGGCCTGCTCAACCTCGCCACGGCGCTCAACCGCGGCGGCGGCGAATCCTTCGTCCGGCTCTATCTCAACTACGCGCTGGCGCTCACGCCGCACAGCGACGCGATCCTGATCCAGCTTGCCGGCATCGCCGAGCAGCAGGGCGACGCCGAAGGCGCGATCGCCTTCTACGAGAAGATCCCCGCCGCCTCGCCGCTGAAGCGGGTGGCGGAGCTTCAGCTCGGCCTCAACCTCGCCGACCTGAAGCGCCACGACGAGGCGATCACCCATCTGAAGGCCGCGCTGGCGCAGGACGAGAGCGACATGCGCGCCTATCTGTCGCTCGGCGGCGTCTATGCCTCGCAGGAGAACTACCGCGCCGCCGCCGACATCTACGACCGCGCCGTGGCGCGGATAAAGGGGCCGACCCGCGCTGAGTGGAACATCTTCTACCAACGCGGCATCGCCTATGAGCGGCTGAAGGAATGGGACAAGGCCGAGCCGAATTTCAGGACCGCGCTGGAACTCTTTCCCGACCAGCCGCAGGTCCTGAACTATCTCGGCTATTCCTGGGTCGACATGAACGTCAACCTCGACGAGGGGCTGGAGCTGATCCAGCGCGCCGTCGACCTGCGCCCCTCGGACGGCTACATCGTCGATTCGCTCGGCTGGGCCTTCTATCGCCTCGGCCGCTACGACGACGCCGTGCGCGAGCTGGAGCGCGCGGTCGGGCTGATGCCGGCCGACCCGATCCTCAACGACCATCTGGGCGACGCCTACTGGCGCGTCGGCCGCAAGCTGGAAGCAGGCTTCCAGTGGAGCCACGCGCTGGCGCTCGACCCCGAGCCGGAGCTGAAGGCCGAGGTCGAGAAGAAGCTGGCCGAGGGCCTGCCGCCGGCATCGGACGCCGCCGCGCCCGAGGAGGAGAAGGTGGCCGAGGTCGCGCCTTCGGCGCTCGTGCCGCTGCCCCAGCCGCTCGACGGGCGGGAGACGCCGGCCGAGCCGGCGGTCGAGACCGCGTCCGCGCCGCAATCGACCTATGTGGTGCGGCGCGGCCAGTCGCTGTGGTCCATCGCCGCCGAGCTTCTCGGCGACGGCCAGCGCTACACCGATTTCCTCGAGGTCAATCCGGCGCTGCGCGCCAATCCGAGCTACATCCTGCCGGGCCAGCAGCTGAAGCTGCCCGGCGCCGGGAACTGACGCAGAGCTGGCGGGGAACCGACGGCGGGCCTGCCGCCCGCCTCTCGCCTTGACGCCTGCCGGTCGCGGTTCTAGGACGGGGCCTTTCCCGTCCCCGTCCCGCGAGCCCCGCCCGTGAACGCCAGCCTGCCCGCCCACATGCACCCGACCCGCTCGTTCCAGGGCCTGATCCTGACCCTGCACAATTACTGGGCCGAGCGCGGCTGCGTCGTGCTGCAACCCTACGACATGGAGGTCGGCGCCGGCACCTTCCACCCGGCGACGACGCTGCGCGCGCTGGGGCCGAAGCCGTGGAACGCGGCCTATGTCCAGCCCTCGCGCCGGCCCAAGGACGGCCGCTACGGCGAGAACCCCAACCGGCTCCAGCATTACTACCAGTATCAGGTGATCCTGAAGCCGAACCCGCCGGACCTTCAGGAGCTCTACCTCGGCTCGCTGGCGGCGATCGGCATCGACACCACGCTCCACGACATCCGCTTCGTCGAGGACGACTGGGAAAGCCCGACGCTCGGCGCCTGGGGGCTCGGCTGGGAGTGCTGGTGCGACGGCATGGAGGTGTCGCAGTTCACCTATTTCCAGCAGGTCTGCGGCATCGAATGCGCGCCCGTCGCCGGCGAGCTGACCTACGGGCTGGAGCGGCTGGCGATGTATGTGCAGGGCGTCGACAATGTCTACGACCTGAACTTCAACGGCCGCGAGGGTGCGGAGAAGGTGACGTATGGCGACGTCTTCCTTCAGGCCGAGCAGGAATATTCGCGCTTCAATTTCGAGTTCGCCGACACCGGCATCCTGTTTCGCCATTTCGAGGACGCGGAGAAGGAGTGCCGTGCCCTGCTCGAAGCCGGGGCGAAGCGGCCGGAGGGCCAGCCGCACCGCATGGTGCTGCCGGCCTACGATCAGTGCATCAAGGCCTCCCACGCCTTCAACCTGCTCGACGCGCGCGGCGTCATCTCCGTCACCGAGCGGCAGAGCTACATCCTGCGCGTGCGCAACCTCGCCAAGGCCTGCGGCGAGGCCTTCCTCGAGACGGAGGCCGGCGGCTTCACCGTCAGCGCCGGGAGCCTCTGACATGCCCGATCTTCTGCTTGAACTTCGCTCCGAGGAAATCCCCGCCTCGCCGCGCGCCCGCAGCGCCTTCGGCGCGAGGACGCGCAACCTGAAAAACAGCATGCGGGCGGAGCCCACCGATGCCTGATCTTCTGCTTGAACTTCGCTCCGAGGAAATCCCTGCGCGCATGCAGCGCAAGGCTGCGGGCGACCTGAAGAAGCTGGTCACCGACGGGCTGGTCGAGGCCGGGCTGACTTATGAGGCGGCGCGCGAGCACTGGACGCCGCGCCGTCTCGCGCTCGACATACGCGGCATTACCGCCCGCTCGAAGGACGTCGCCGAGGAGATCAAGGGCCCGTCGACCGCCGCGCCGGAACAGGCGATACAGGGTTTCCTGCGCAAGGCCGGGCTTGCCTCCATCGAGGAAGCGCATATCCATACCGACCCGAAGAAGGGCGATTTCTACGTCGCGCGCATCGCGCGTCCTGGCCGCGCGGCCGAAGAGATCGTCGCCGGGCTGATGCCGGGCATCATCCTCAACTTCCCGTGGCCGAAGTCGAT
>DAOMOI010000209.1:0-4705 GCA_035444225.1 Aquamicrobium sp.
TGTAGCGCTCGATGATGGCGGTCTTCTTCGCCACGCCTTCCATGACGTTGCCGAAGACGTTGAGGGCGGGGTCGAGTTGGGGATCCTGCGCGAGGTAGCCGACGGTGGCGCCCTCGGCGAGCCACGCTTCGCCGCTCCACTCCTTGTCGAGCCCGGCCATGATCTTGAGGATGGTCGACTTGCCGGCGCCGTTGGGGCCGAGAATGCCGATCTTGGCGTCGGGGTAGAAGGAGAGATGGATGTTCTCCAGCACCTTCTTGGCGCCGTAGGCCTTGGTCAGGCCCGACATGTGATAGATGAACTGGCGTGCCATGGCGCGCGACGACTCCGTTGTTCCTGTCTGGGAAGGAATGTTGGCGCGTATGTAGGCGATACCGCCGGCAAGGGCAATGCGGGTCTGCGCCGCGCGGCCCTTCCTTTATTGCGCCGCGCGGATCGGGCCGGGCGGCGGAGCGGCGGTGGCTTGCGCCACGGCGGGCGCGGCATAGGCCGGGGGCGGGGCGCAACGCTGGTTGCGCATCGCGCCCTCGATGGCGACGATCTCGCCCTTGTGCTGGGCGACCAACCCTTCCTTGTCGCCGCCCGAAAGCGAGCTGACCGGCACGCCGATCAGGAACACGCCGACGGCGTCGCCGGTGGCTGCCTGCTTCTGCTGCCGCGACACGGCGGCGAGCGCGGCGGTGGAGCGGCGATGCTCGGCGGCGAGATGGTCGCAGGAAAGCCCGCCATAGGCGTTGACCGGCATCGCGATCGGCGCGATCGCGTCCGGGTTCTTCGCGCAAGCCGAAAGCGCCAGCGCGGCAAATATGGTCCAGTGCCTGTTCATGTCTTCCCCCCAGCCCTGCATCCCCAGCGGTGAAGTCAAAGCCCTTGCCGTGATCCGCGTCAAGCGGGCGGCTTGACCGCGCGTCGGTTTCGTCCTCACTTCAGGAAAAAGGGAGGGTGGCCCATGAATTTCGATAGCCAGCGTGTGGTCGCGTCGCCGACGGGGGCGGCGCTCAACCTCTACACCGCCTTGCCGCCGGGGCCCCCGCGCGGCGTGGTGCAGGTCAATCACGGACTCGCCGAGCATGCGGGGCGCTATGCGCGCTTCGCCCGCTTCCTCGCCGCGCGCGGCTTCGCGGCCTACGCCCACGACCATCGCGGCCATGGCCGCACCACCGCGCCCGACGCGCCGCGGGGCTCGTTCGGCGAGGGAGGAGCACAGGCCGTCATCGCCGATGTCGCGGCGATCCACGACCTGATCGGCGCGGAGCAACCGGGCGTTCCCGTCATCGTTTTCGGCCACTCGATGGGGGCGCTGATCGGCTTCAACTTCGTGCTGCATCATCACGACCGCGTCGCCGGCGCGGCGATCTGGAACGGCAATTTCTCGGCCGGCCCGCTCGGCCGGCTGGCAAAGGCCGTGCTGGCATGGGAGCGGTTCCGGCTCGGCTCGGACGTGCCCTCGCGCATCCTGCCGAAGCTGACCTTTCGCGACTGGGCGAAGAAGGTGTCGGACGGGCGCACGCCGTTCGACTGGCTTTCGCGCGATCACGCCGAGGTGGACGCCTATGTCGCCGATCCGCTTTGCGGCTTCGACGCCTCAGTCGGCATGTGGCGGGGCGTGTTCGACCTGATCTTCGCCGGCGCGGACGACCGCAACCTCGCCGGCATACGCCGCGAACTGCCGTTCAACATCCTCGGCGGCGCGAAGGACCCGGCGACGGATTTCGGCAAGGCGACGGAGCATCTGGCCGGGCGGCTCAGGGCGGCGGGCTTCACCGATGTCGTCTCGACGGTCCATGCCCAGACGCGGCACGAGACGCTGAACGAGCTGAACCGCGACACCGTCATGGAAGAATTCGCGCAATGGGCGGCGCGCGTCACGGCTTCATGATCGGCGCGCATGATCCCATGCCGAGAATTCGCATGACCCTATGCTGCGCGATCTGCTACGCCTCTCCCGGCTGAAACGAGGAGGCTGCCGCGATCATGGCTCAACCGCCGCTCAAGGGCATCCGCGTCATCGAGCTTGCCCGGATTCTCGCCGGTCCGTGGGCGGGGCAGGTGCTGGCCGATCTCGGCGCCGACGTCATCAAGGTCGAGAACCCGGACGGCGGCGACGACACCCGAAAATGGGGCCCGCCCTTCGTCATGGGCCATGACGGCGAGAACCTTTCGGCCGCCTATTACCATTCCTGCAACCGGGGCAAGCGTTCGGTCGCCGTCGATTTCTCGACGCCCGAAGGCGCGGAGACCGTACGCCGGCTCGTCGCGTCCGCCGACGTGCTGATCGAGAATTTCAAGCTCGGCGGGCTGAAGAAATACGGGCTCGATTATGAGAGCCTGCGCGTGATCAACCCGCGCCTCGTCTATTGCTCGATCACCGGCTTCGGGCAGGACGGGCCCTATGCGCCGCGCGCCGGCTACGATTTCATCATTCAGGCGATGGCGGGGCTGATGTCGATCACCGGCGAGCCGGGCCGCGAGCCGCAGAAGGCGGGCGTGGCGGTGGCCGACATCTTCACCGGGCTTTACGCGGTGATCGCTATTCAGGCCGCGCTGCGGCATACGCAAGCGACCGGCGAGGGCCAGCATATCGACATGGCGCTCTACGACACGCAGATTTCGGTGCTGGCCAACCAGAACATGAACTATCTGATCTCCGGCGTCTCGCCGGTGCAGATGGGCAATGCCCACATGAACATCGCGCCCTACGAGGTGGTGCCGGTCAAGGACGGCCACATCATCCTCGCCGTCGGCAATGACGGCCAGTTCCGGCGTTTCTGCGCTGTGGCCGGCTTGACGGAAGCGGCGGCAGACCCCGGCTTCGCCACCAATGCGCTCAGGGTGAAAAACCGCGTGCGGCTGCGCGAGGCGGTGGTGGGCGCGACGGCAAAGTGGGAGCGCGCAGCACTTCTGGCCGCGCTGGAGAAGGAAGGCGTGCCGGCCTCACCCATCAACACGATCGGCGAGACGTTCGACGACCCGCAGACGCAGGCGCGCGGCATGCGGCTTTCCCTCGACGACGGTTTCGGCAACGTGCTGCCCTCGGTGCGCTCGCCGATGGTGATGAGCGCGACGCCGCCCGCCTATGAACGGCCTTCGCCCCGGCTCGGCCAGCACACGGAAGACGTTCTCGCGGAACTGGAGAGGAACGGCAAATGAGGACTGGAGGCCAATTGATCGTCGATGCGCTCGAGGCCAACGGCGTCGACAGGCTCTATTGCGTCCCGGGAGAAAGCTACCTCGCCGTGCTCGACGCGCTCTACGATTCGAGGATCGAGACCGTGGTGTGTCGGCAGGAGGGCGGGGCGGCGATGATGGCCGATTGCCATGGCCGCCTTTCCGGCAAGCCGGGCATCTGCTTCGTCACCCGCGGGCCGGGCGCGACCAATGCTTCCGCCGGCGTCCACATCGCGGCGCAGGATTCGATCCCGATGATCCTGTTCATCGGCCAGATCGGTCGCGGCATCAAGGAGCGCGAGGCGTTCCAGGAGGTCGATTACAAGGCGTTCTATGGCTCGATCGCCAAATGGGTGGTCGAGATCGACGATGCCGCGCGCGTGCCCGAGCTCGTCACCCGCGCCTTCGCGGTCGCCACCTCGGGCCGCCCCGGCCCGGTGGTGGTCTCTCTGCCGGAGGACATGCTGACGGACGAGGTCGAGGCGCCGGCGCCGCTGCCCTTCACGCCGGTGGAGACGCGCCCCGGCGCGCCCGAGATGGAGGCGGTGCAGGCGCTGCTGGAGAAGGCCGAGCGGCCCTTCGTCATCCTCGGCGGCACGCGCTGGACGGAAAGCGCGGTCAAGGAGATGTGCGGCGCGCTGGAACGCTGGTCGCTGCCCGTCGGCTGCTCGTTCCGGCGGCAAGCGCTTTGCGACCAACTCCATGCCAGCTATGCCGGCGATGTCGGCATCGGCATCAACCCGAAGCTCGGCGCCTATATCAAGCAGTCCGACCTTGTGCTGCTGGTTGGCTGCCGCTTCGGCGAGATGCCGTCCGCCGACTACACGCTGATCAAGAGCCCCTATCCCGACCAGAAGCTCGTCCACGTCTATCCCGACCCGGAGGAGCTGGGCCGCGTCTACCGCCCCACGGTCGCCGTCAACGCGACGCCGTCCGCCTTCGCCGCCGCCTTCGCCGCGACCGCGCCGAAAGCCACGCCCGTATGGGCGAACCGCACCGGGGAACTGCACCAGTCCTATCTCGAATGGTCGACGCCGCCGGCGAGCGGCCCCGGCGCGGTGCATATGGGGCCGATCATGGCGCATCTTGAAGAGGTGCTGCCGGAAGACGCCGTCATCTGCAACGGCGCCGGCAATTTCGCCACCTGGATGCACCGCTACCACCGCTATCGCCGCTTCAACACGCAGGCCGCGCCGACCTCGGGCTCGATGGGCTACGGCGTGCCGGCCGGGGTCGCCGCCAAGCACCTGTTCCCCGAGCGCGAGGTGATCGTCTGGGCCGGCGACGGCGACTTCATGATGCACGGGCAGGAATTCGCCACCGCCGTGCAATACGGCCTGCCCATTGTCGTCGTCATCCTGAACAACGGCATATACGGCACGATCCGCATGCACCAGGAGCGCGAATATCCCGGCCGCGTCTCCGGCACCATGCTCAACAATCCCGACTTCGCCGCGCTGGCGCGCGCCTATGGCGGCCATGGCGAGACGGTGACGGAAACCACCGGCTTCGCGCCTGCATTCGCGCGGGCGCGGGC
>DAOMOI010000210.1:0-2866 GCA_035444225.1 Aquamicrobium sp.
GGTCGGGGTGGTGCATTCCCCAATGCCCAAGCGCGCGCAGCACCGCCGCCGCGTGGCGCGCCCGCGCCGCGCCGCTTCTCCACGCCTTCGGCCTCGCCATGCTGTTCATTGCCGGTTGGGCGATCCTCGGCGGCAGCGTCGATGTCGACATCCTCTATGGCCGCCTGCTGTTCGACGGCGTCTGGCTGCAGCCGGGGGCGGACGCCTTCCAGTTCTGGTCGTTCGTGCTTGCCGGCGCGGTGCTCGCCGCCGGCATCGCCGTTGCCCGGCTCCGGGTCGCCGCCCGGCCCGGCAACGCCGCCGCGTGGGCATTCTGGGCGGCGCTGGTGCCGCTCTGGACCGTCCTCACCGCATGGCTGACCCTCGGCAACCTGAACGTCGACTGGCGCTTCGCCTTCACCGCGCTGGCGCTTGCCGCGATCCTTGCCGCCGCGGCCGAGATCGCGGCCCGCGCCGAAAGGCCGGCGCAGGCCGGCGGGCGCGCCGTCTCCTTCCTCGCCGCCGGGTCGGCCGTGGCGCTCTGCCTCGCGTTGCTCGCCGGGTTCGGCCCGCTCCCGACCACGGTGCTGACCGGCCTTGCCGCTGCTCTTCCCGCCGCCATGACCCGCCTGCGGCGCTGGCCGGTGCTGGGCTGGCTTTCCGCCGGCTTCGCGGCCGTCACGCTGGGGCGCATCGGCGTGGACCCCACCATCGTCGGCGCCGATGCGCTGTCGGCGACGCCCTTCCTCAACGCGCTGACGCCGGGCTACGGCCTGCCGGCCGCTGCCTTCGCCTATGCGGCGTGGCAGCTTGCCCGCACCACCGGCGGGCGGGCGCGGCTGATGATGGAGGCATTCGCGGCGCTGTTCGTGCTGCTGGGCGCGGCCATGCTGGTGCGCCACGCCATGAATGGCGGCGTCATCGGCCCCGGCGAGCCCTCGCTCGCCGAGCAGGCGATCTACAGCCTGATCATGATCGGCGGCGGCGCGATCCTGCTCGCGCTCGACCGGCGTTCGCCGAGCCCGGTGTTCCGCTGGGGTTCGATCGGCCTCGGCGTGGTCTCGGTGTTGACCATCGCCTCGGCGCATCTCCTCGCGCTCAATCCGCTGTTCACCAACGACACCACCGGCACGGTCCCCGTCTTCAACCTGCTCCTGCTCGCCTATCTCCTGCCGGCGCTGGCGCTGGCAGGGCTCGCATGGCGCGCGCGCGGGCTGCGGCCGGACTGGTACGTGGCGCTGCTGGCCGCCGGCGCGGTGGCGCTCGCCTTCGCCTGGGTCAGCCTGTCGATCCGCCGCCTGTTCCACGGCGAGTTCATCGGCGCGTGGAAGGGCATGGGCGCGGTCGAGACCTATACCTATTCGGCGGTGTGGCTGGCGCTCGGCGTCGCCGTTCTCGTTGCCGGACTCAGGCTCGATTCGCGCGCGCTTCGCTTCGGCTCGGCCGGGCTCGTCGTCCTCGCCGTCGCCAAGGTATTCCTCTACGACATGCGCGAGCTGGAAGGCGTGCTGCGGGCGCTGTCCTTCATGGGCCTCGGCGCGGTGCTGATCGGCATCGGCATGTTCTATCAGCGCACGCTGCGGGCCGCCGACGCCGGAAAGGACTGAGAAGATATCGGGAGATTGATGCCGGACCGGGGATTACCAAGCCGATCAGGATTCCCAATATCGGCGGCCGGCTTCCGCCAGCACACTTTCACCACACGGGGCGCGAATAATGGCGGTTCTGTGAGGCTTGGCAGAAGGGGCTTTGTCCGGTGCGAACGAGATATCTGGCCTTGGCCGCGCTGGCCGGGGCGCTGGTGCTGACCTTGCGGTGGGAATGGGCGGATCGCGCCGACTTCGAAACCGAGGTCGCGCGGGCCGCGCTGACGGAGGAGATCCGGCGGGACGAGTCCCGTTGTCCGCTCGGCACCCGGGCAATCGACGAAGCGCCGCAATGGGTGCTTTCCGCCTGCGCAACCGGGGGGCTGGGCTGGTACGAGGCCGCGCGACGCTACGGCGAGGATGCGGCCAACGTCTTCCATGTCTACGGCGCGGATGAGGAATTCGCCGCCGTGTTCGACCGCCTCGGTCATGCCGTGGTTCCGGTCGCGGCCTATTTCGTGCGCAACGGTTCCACCCAGTATCTGCTGAGCGAAACTTTCGGACAGGGCGTGTCGCGTTTGTGGAACGAAGGCAGGTTGGGCGTCGGGCTTGCCGAGCTGGCCCCCGAGCAATATGGCCTGATCGCCATCCACGAGCTGGGCCGGCGCGGCCATGAGATGTTGTCCGAGTTCGAGATCGTCGACGGCGTCGCCGTGCGCAAGCCGCTGACCCGCGTGCTGTTCGGCGCGAAGAATCTCGTTCTGGGCGGGGTATCCGATCTGGAGTCCGTGCTCGCGCGGGGCCAGCGGCTGCCCACCTGGAGCGAAATGGGCTGGGCCGCGGTGGATACGGCGATCCTGGTCGGCGGCGTCGGGGCGGTCGCCAGGACGGTGCAGGTGGCGAGGGCGCCGGCGGCGGCCATGCGCGGCACCGCGAGGGCTGCCTATCTGCGCGCGGCCGGGCAGGGCGCCATGCGGTCGCTGGCCACGGTCGGAAAGGCGGCGGGCGTGGCCGCCGCCGTCGCGATCCCCTACGTGGCGATCACCCGCCCGCATCTCGTCGCCGGTGCCGGCGGCTGGCTGGCGGAACAGGCCGGCCTGCCCGGCTGGGTCGGTGCCTTCGCCGCCTATGCGGTGCTCTGTCTTGCTCTTGCAGCGCTGGCGCGGATCGTCCTCGGCCCTCTGCTGTGGGCGTTGCGGGCACTTGGCCGCTTTGCCCGCTGGAGCGCTGCCCGCGGCGGAAAGTCAATCAAGCCGGCGTGAGCGGCTCGCCTGCAGGCGCCGGGGCAACTGGCCTCCTCC